>JBBTSL010000001.1:0-15419 GCA_038064745.1 Patescibacteria group bacterium
TATTTTTGTGTGGTGGAAATCCAAGAAAAATAAATCTGTCAGTCGGAAATCCGGAGATAGAAAGAGCGGCCGTGAGGGCCGAGGGACCTGGGATCGCTTCAATCACCAATTCCGGCATCCGCTTCACCAGAAGCGAGACCAGCATATTGCCCGGATCACTGATGCCGGGAGTCCCGGCGTCGGTTACCAAAGCTAAATTCTTACCGCCAAGCAATTCGTTCTGTATCTCCTTAACTTTACGCTCGTCGCTGTGATGGTGATAGCTGAGGGTAGGTGTCTTAATCTCAAAATGATCTAGCAAATTTTTCGTGACTCTGGTGTCCTCGCATAAAATAAGATCGACAGATTTTAAAGTGTCGATGGCGCGGAGGGTAATGTCTCCGAGATTTCCGATGGGAGTGGCAACAATTGAAAGCTTTCCTGGCATAATAGCCATAGTTTAGCAAAAATACGTCGGAAAAGCAAATTGTTCTAGCGAGATTTAATCAGCTTCGTAACTTTCGCGAGCGCTTTGATAGCATAATCGAGATCAGTCTTTGTAGTCGACTTGCCGAGACTAAATCTGAGGGTTGACTTCGCGCCCTGAGCAGGGATCTGGAGAGAACACAGAACATGCGATGGCTCGTCGCTCATCGCCGCGCAGGCCGAAGCGGTCGAGCACATCACGCCCTCAGCGTCGAGGTAGATCACCAGCTGTTCGCCGTCGTATCCGGGAAATGTAACACTAAGATTGTTGGGGAGACGATCTCTCCCAATGGGCGGGCCGTTTAGTATGGCATCGGGAAAATTTTTCTTAATTTTTTTCCAGAAGTAATTCGACAATTTGTAAAGTCTGGCAGTCTCTCTGACTTTATCTTTTTGGGCGAGCTCCAACGCCTTCGCAAATCCAATTATTCCAGGAATATTTTCGGTCCCGGCGCGAAGATTATTCTCCTGCATTCCGCCAAACTGTCGCGCGTTAATTTTCACGCCGCGACGGACATACAACATCCCAACTCCCTTGGGTCCATAGATTTTGCCGGCGTTCAGCGTCATCAGATCGACATGCAATTTCTCAACATTGAGGTCGAGATAGCCGGCGGCCTGACAGGCGTCGGTGTGAAAATATGGTAGAGCGGTATTGTGCGCTTTTCGATATTGTAAAATTCGCCTTCCGATGAGGGCGATCGGCTCGATCGCGCCGATTTCATTGTTGGCCAGCATGACGGTCACCAGCACCGTCTCCGGAGTAATCGCCGCGATAACCTTGTCGGGGTCGAAAAGTCCGGAATTATTTGGTGATAACAAAGTCAGGCTATAACCCTGCTTCTCGAGCTGCTTCAACGGCTCCAGAATAGTGTGGTGTTCGATGTCGGTCGATATCATTTTCCTCCCCCGGCCGTGATTGGCTTCCGCCAACCCGAAAATCGCCAGATTATTTCCCTCGGTTCCGCCGCTGGTGAAGACAATCGTCTCCGGCTGCGCGCCGATAATGCGAGCAATAGTTTGTCTGGCCTCTGCTAGCGCGCCCCTGGCTACAGTGCCCTCGCGGTAGAGGCTGGATGGGTTTCCATAGTGCGAACTGAAAAACGGCTGCATTGCTCTCTGCACCTCTTCGCGAACCGGAGTCGTCGCGGCATGATCCAGATAAACGATTTTCTTTCTTACCATATTACAACGGTAAGGTAAGGTTAATGTTCTTTTTCGCAGTATCGGCCGAGTTTGATTCAAAATTTACCCTGAATGGCAGGACTTCCCCAGTAAGTGATTTATAGAATAATTGATGATTTTGTTTTCCAAAATCGTAAATTTCCTTGGTCACCAGTACGTCCTGTTCGCAATATTTCTTTATTTCCGCGATTTTGCCCTCTTTCCACCAGCGTACCGCTTGCAGGCCGTCTGCGCTCTTCTCGATATTGTCGAGAGTCGCCGCTGCCAGATCCTTCAGCTTCAATCGAAAGCCCAAGCTCTCCTTCACCTGCTCCATAATATCGAAATGCGGCAGCTTCGACAGATCGCCGAGGTAATAATTATTTAGAACCGGAATATCGAAGTGCTTTGTGTTGTAGCCGATAATAAGATCGGCCTTTTCAAATATCGGCCAAAGCTTCGGGAGTTCATGCTCCTCGAAGCTTTGATAGGTATCAGTCTTATACTGATAAACTGAAACACAGGACACTTTCAATTTTTTGAAGTCATTAAGAACGCCGGTTTGCGTCTCAATATCGAAAACTATTTCATCGCGCATAAATTAGCCGCGGATATTTTGGACAACTTCGCCGAGGGCGATAATTTTGGAAGATTTTTCATTTCTGCGTTTGAATTCGGCGCCGTTTTGCGCGAGAGTCTTCTTCGAAAGTAAAATCCGGACCGGAATGCCGATCAGATCGGCGTCATTAAGCTTTTCTCCGGCGCTTGAATTCCCACGGTCGTCAAATAGAACGTCGATTTCCTGTTCTTTGAGAGTAGAATATAGTTTCTCTGCCGCGGCAGTTACTTCATCATTTTCTTTCCCCAAACTTATCAGATGAACATCGAATGGCGCTACGGCCGTCGGCCAGATTATCCCCTTTTCATCGTGAAAAATCTCCACCAGAGTTCCCATAACTCTCGATGGCCCCATCCCATAACAGCCCATTTCGACTAAATTATTTTTGCCGTCTTTATCCTGATAGTTGAACTTGAAGGCCTCGGAGAAACGGGTTCGTAATTTGAAAATATTGCCAACCTCGATCGCTTTGGACGGCGTCAGATCGACGCTCTCACAAGAAGGACAAAAATTGTGTTCATCGATGATTTCTTTGTTGACGGCAATATTGCATTTCTTACACAGAAAAATGGTATCTTCCCCCACTTCGGATATCGCTTGAAATTCGTGCGAGTAACGGCTGAAGCTTCCGCCTGACGCATAGGTCAGCACTACCTGACTCTTGCCAAGTCCGAGGCGTTCATAAATCCTGAAGTAGGAGGCGATCGCCTGATCGTAAAATTTATTCAGGTCAGCCTCATCCAGGTGGAACGAGTACATATCTTTCATGTTGAATTCGCGTCCTCGAAGGAGCCCGGACTTGGCGCGTGGCTCGTTCCTGAATTTATTCTGGATTTGGTAAACCGCCATCGGTAGATCTCGGTATGAAAACGCATGGCTCTGTACCAACGGTGTGACAACTTCTTCGTGAGTTGGATTTAGCATCGCCTTTCCACCACCAACAATTTCTGTCTTAAATAATATTTCCATCGACTCCCGTCCAGTTGTTAGATAACTTTCTTCTTGAGTTAGGGCCGGCATCAGAATTTCTTGGCCTCCCATATCGTTCATTTCTTCTCTGATAATTTTTTGTATTTTCGAAAGAACCCTAAGTCCAAGCGGAAGGAAGTTATATACTCCAGCCATCTGTTTAGAAACAAAACCCCCTTGAGTTAGGAATTTTGCATTGACGCTCTCAGCGTCAGCCGGCACTGATTTGCTGGTTTTACCGAAAAGCTGGGAATAACGCATAGAGGAATTATGGAACAACGGTGATCTGCGCGCTTCCGCCGCCGTCGCAGGTAACGTAGTTTGTGCCGAGAGAATCCAGAGTGGCGATGGCAAAATTGAATGAGCCGATGTTGTAGCGAACTGATCTGATCCCGATCAGGTGAGTTACGCTATCTCGATTATCGAGCATTATTTTACTTCCCTTCTTCAGCACCATCGATCCTGGGCTCGCCTGGCACTGGAAAAATTGCATGTAGTAGCCACTCTTCTGATAAATATTAAGAGCATTAAGATATGCTTCCGATGCAGTCTGCCCGGCTGCGACAGATGGCTTCGAAATTACCCGCGCCTTTGCCGGCAATGACGAGGTGGGGGCGCTAGCTTGAGTTGCGCTGGTACTTGTATTTGAATTCTGAGGAGCAGACGACTCCGGAGTATTGGATTTGCCGGATCGGCTGACGAGATAAATTATCAGTACTAATACTAAAGCGCAGAGTCCGAGCAAGCGATAGAGTTTGTTTTTTGGCATATTACAAATATGTTACTGTAATCTTACGATTGCAATTATAGCTCTGTTGGACGACAAAGTCAAAGTTCTGAGCTCTACTAGGCATCTCCACGGCCGACCATCGCCTCGCCAATTCGCTTGATTGCGAGGACAAAGGCCGCAGTCCTGAGGTCAGTCTTAAATTTAACTTTGGTTTCCCACACACTCTCAAATGCCGAGTCCATAATTAATTTGAGCTTCTCCAAGGCTTCGCGCTCCGTCCAGTAATAATTAGCGGCGTTCTGCACCTGCTCGAAGTATGAGACTGTCACGCCGCCGGCGTTGGCCAGGACATCAGGGACCAGTACAATTCCCTTTTTGAATAAAATTAAATCCGCCTCCGGAGTCGTGGGGCCGTTGGCAAGCTCGATAATTATTTTTGCGTTAATTTTGGCTGCATTCTCAGCTGTAATTTGATTCTCAAGCGCTGCCGGCACAAGGACGTCGACATTTAACTCCAGCAATTCGGCATTCGTAATTTTTTTGTTGCCTTTCATCGGCAGGGTGCCGTATTTATTTTTTCTTTCTTCAGCTTGTAGCGGATTGATCCCCCGCGCATTATAGATTCCAGTTTTGGAATCGCTGATCGCCACAATCTTCATACCAAGTTGGTGGAGTAATTTTGCCATCGTAGCGCCGGCGTTGCCGAAACCCTGGATCGCAACCTTGGTCCCCCTAATATTCTTTCCCATTTTTTGGAGTGTCTTCTCCAAAACATAAACCCCGCCTTGCGCGGTAGCTATCCCCCGCCCGGCCGAGCCGCCAAGCGACAGCGGCTTGCCGGTGATCACTCCTGGCTCATTATGGCCGACTAATTTCTCAAATTCATCGAGCATCCAAGACATGATCTGCGGCGTGGTATAGACATCCGGCGCCGGCACATCCTGGGTAGCACCGAGGTACTTATATATTTGATCGATATATCCGCGAGATAGGCGCTCCAGCTCACCCGTCGAGAGTTCTTTTGGATTTACGATTATACCACCCTTGCCCCCGCCAAGCGGGATCCCGACCGTCGCGCATTTGATTGCCATCCAGAATGACAACGCCTTGACCTCATCTTCATTTACATCCGGATGATACCTTATTCCACCCTTGAACGGGCCTCGCGCATCGTTGTATTGGCTTCTGAAGCCCGTAAAGACGCGCACTTTGCCATTATCCATCTTCACCGGGATGGAAACCTTGAGCAATCGCTGAGGCGACTCAAGTTGGCAAAGAATATTCGGATTTAATTTTAGTAACTTCCCTGCTTTGTGAAGTTGCTCCATGGCGTTTTCGAAGGCGGTTGGCATATGTGATTAGTTATAAAGTAGAAAGTTATAAAGGTAAAAGGTCGGTGATTAGTTGCGTCAGATCTGCGGGTGTGTGCGCCAGAGCAGTGGGATTTTTAGACTTCAACATTTGTTCATCATGATACCCCCAAGTGACCCCGATAGTCAAAACCCCGGCTTGCTTCGCCTCCACGATATCACCTACCGTGTCCGTGATCATCAGGCAATCCTTCGTGGCGATGTTATGGGTTTGGAGAAGCTCTCGAATTTTTTCTTCTTTACTGGGGCCGTCATCTATTCCGAGAATCTCAGCGAAATATTTTTCTAATTTATGGGTTTTGAGAAATTTATTAATTGAACTTGAGGTGGTGGATGAAATGATCGCACGCAAGTAATCCTGACTTACTTTCTGGATGACCTCGGCAATACCGGGTACGATCTGCACACTATCTAGCATCGTGGCGTAACTATTAAAAAATGACGCGTACTCACGCGAGGATAATTTTGACTGGATAGTATTTGCAATACTGCCGTTGAAAAGACCACGAAAGTTGGATTTATTTTCAACTTTCAGCGGGGTATGTGCAATCTTGTACGCGGCATCGAAGCTGTCGACGATCACGCCGTCGAAGTCGAAGATGAGACATTTGAGCTTGTTCATAGTGAGTGGAAGTATAGCATAAGTCGGGGTCGAGTTCGAAGTGGTTATTGTCCTCCTCTTCCTTAAGAGGAGGTGCCCCACGGGCGGAGGAGTTTCGCTTCCTCCCCTTTCCAAGGGGAGGTTAGGTGGGGTTTGCCGTCCTTTGCGACCCCTGAACAATGTCACGTTTGCTCATGGGAAGGCAAACCCCCTCTAACTCCCCCTTGGTTAGGGGGAGGAGCCAAAATCGGTGGACTCAGATTGACAAAACACTCAAAATTTGCGATGATGGCAGAGTTGATCGTTGAAAACTCGCAGTAGAAAAGGAGAAGTTCCTATGGGTTTCAAGAGTATCAAGCCGAATGAGGTGGATGACTACCGGCGGATCAAGCTTCGCGTGGGATTCTTGCTCAGCCTGGGCATTTTCTTTTTCACGTTCTTGCTGAGGAGGTTCGTATTATTTCCTCCGCTGTTTGTTGAAACCAGTATTGCAGTGGACATCGCTGCCGCATCGCTTCCAATGTTGTTGGTTTTTTTTCTGGGTAACTTCAATCTACTCCCCGATTATGGGTGGCGCAACATCGTCGGCTACAGCGTTATCGTGAAGAATACCGGGGAGTATTACGTGGCAAGCAACTCGTGGCTGCGGGGCGTCAGGTATAGCTACGAACAGAATCCGCATGGTCAGGTGCTGCTCCGGCTCAATAGCCGGCGAGGGTATAAGCTCTACGGTGAGAACTTGCGCATTCAGCCGGTTCGCCAGGATCCTGGCTCGCTGCCGCTCCGCGTTAGGCTGACTTATGGCAAGTCCACGATCACTCTCAAGGTTGAGGACTTCTTCGAGTTCTACACTTCCCATTTGTCGATCGACGACCGAATTGGTCAGCTGTTTAATGAAGTGAGGCAGCGACGTGAGGTCGAGCGAGCCAGTCGGACGGCTGAATTAGATAGGAGGTCTGTCTGCGCGGCGGCTCTGCTCAATACGCTCGAGCTGACCGAGGGCGAAGAAAATCGCCTGATCTCGCCTGAGGAACGAATGGAACTGCGTGGCTGTGTCTGTACACACCTTCTACAGGTCCTGCCTCCGGATCATCCGAAGTTCGAAGTGGTCAAGTCCGAGTTTGGACGGTGGACGAAGAAGTAACAGCTCGGAATCAACTGGAGAGGGCGGTGTGTACACCTGCCCTCTCCAAAAAATTTTCTATAAACCTGGATTGACAAATTTTTCAAAACAAATCATAATTATAGACGAAACTTTCTAACAACCCGCAGTATTAGTGGAGTCAAAATTGAAAAAGAAATCAGATGACCCAGAGCTGATCAGCAGTGTGGACCTCATGTATTACCAGCCGGTCGAGGTCAGCTTCAGCAAGTTAGTGATGGGCTTAGCCTGTGTGGCTGCACCGTTCGTATTGGGATTTGCCCAGTCATCGGTCACAACCAGCCTCGCGGGATTGCTTGCCATCTGGCTTGGGCTTGTGCCTTTCACCGCCGTTCTCTACTCCATCGGCTTTGCGCTATTAGATCCGGATTGGCTGAAGGGGTTTTGGAGTCGAAACCTCCATCGCTACTACGTCATGCCGTGGGCGGAGCCGGGCTCCTTATTGATCAGCCGTCGTCCCCGGAAGGGGTACTACCGGCTCACAAGGGATATGGCGCGCCTATTACCGGCGCTCATGGCGTTACGGTTCTACAGAAAGAACCAGATAAACAGCCTGCTGCTCACTGCGTGGGCAAGCAATCTAGGGCAATACCCGCAGGAAATTCAGCCCGTCTTGGACGACAACTTTATGGTTAAGCTTCGCCGTCCAAAGTAACAAACCGAACTGAAAAGATGGAGGGGGCAGTGTGTATACCTGCCCTCTCCAAAAAATTTTGGTGAAAGGAATTCCTCCACTTCGGTCGGAATGACAGAGAAACTTGCATTTTTTAAAAATATACTGTATACTTCAGCCACTTGATAACTTTCAACTTTAGAAACTTTATAACTTCGTATGAACTCAGCCCTCAGAGCCCGCCTAAGACACGCCAAGAAGAACACCAAAAAAGGCAAGTCACTCGGCGCAAAAACCAAGAAATTCCGCCGCAATAACTACTGGACCAAGCCGAAGGCGATGCGCTAAAGCTTCTGCCGTAGCTCTGTCGCCCACTTATCCACAATTTTCTGATTATCTAATAGATGGAAGTAATAGCCATCTATTTTTAATGATGGAATAACTTTTTTGGCGCCGAGTGATCTGAGGACTGTATCGATATAATCAACCGCGCCACAAAAAATCGTAAATGACTTCTCTCCACAGCCATAGGCGGCATAGCGCTCCGGGGTCATCGCTTCTCGCCTCATCTGCTCGAGCAGAGCCAACATAAATTCCTGCGGCATCGCTTCTGCTCCACCGATGTGCCAGGTCGGAGAGCCGAAAATTACCAGCTCATATTTCTTCACCCGATTTGGCCTCACGAGTTTCGCCTCCTCCATATCCACCTCATGTCCGCCTGCGGACAAAATTTTCCGAATGCGCTCACCAGCCAAATAGGTGCTGCCGGAGTTGGTGGCGTAAACGATAAGAATGTTCATGTTAACGAAGCTTATCAAATAATTTATCCAAATTTCTCTTTTTACTTTTTCTAGAGACCAGAGTTCCGGTCTTCAGCAGGGGTGTAAGCTCCTCATAGCTAGGCTGACCAGATTCATAAATTACGCCAACCGGGATTTTGTTCAGACCCCACTCGAATGCCTTCGCGAAGGCCGCAGATTTGTCGGATATATTATGCTCGCGGCCAAGTTTATAAATATTTTGCTGATAAAAAATGTGCGTGTAGACATGATTGAATGTCACGCAGGGCTGGAGAACCTGAATCACCGAGAAACCATGATGCGCGTTGGCTCTGATGATCATCTCCTTCAGATGCTCGATGTCCCCCTCGTAAGCGCGGGCGACGAACGTGGCGCCGGCGGAAAGCGCGAGCGGGAGCGGGCTCAGCGGCTCCTCAATATTCCCAAACGGAGTTGATTTCGAGACATAACCCTTGGGCGAACGTGGCGAGGTCTGGCCGGTGGTGAGGCCATAGACGGCATTGTCGTGAAGGATGACGGTGATATTCTGATTGCGTCGCGCGGCGTGGATGAAGTGATTGCCGCCCTCCGAGAGGCAATCGCCGTCGCCGGTAAATACGAACACATTCAATTTATGATTTGCCAGCTTGAGGCCGGACGCCACCGGAATCGCGCGGCCATGAAGCCCTTCGAAGGAAGTTAAATTCAAAAAATTAAGAATATGGCCATGACAGCCGATACCGGCAACGAGCGCGGTATTGTAGTTGTTCCAATCCTTCTCGACGGCCGCTTTCTTGAAGGCAGTCCAGATACCGAAATTCCCACAGCCGGTGCACCAGTTGCAGCTTACAGGAGTTAATAATTCTTCAGTGGTTTTCATAGACGCTTTTTTAGTTCACTCACTAACTCTTCAGGGTAAAATGGCCGTCCATCGCATTTCAAAATATTATCTTCAATTCGGATGCCTGTTTTCTCGGCGATAATATTTCCAAGTTGTCCGGAATAATTCAACTCAATATTTACTAATTTTTTGGCTTTTTTCAGATGCTTCGCGACCGCCTCAGACGGAAATGGGCTGATCCAGTTTAGGTGAAGGAAGTTTACTTTTGGTAACTCCTTCAGCGCTTCGAGGACGGCGCCTTTGGTACTCCCCCACCCCACGACAGTGAGATCAGCCTTCGCCGGCCCATAGAGCTTGGGTTCGGTAGATTCTCTCTTGGCGCAAGTTAATAATTTGGTCATCCGCTTTTTCATTTGCGCGTTTCTGACTTCGATTTCTTCCGAGGAGAAGCCGAAGGTGTCGTGCTCATCGGAATTCTCCATCACGTGATTGCCTGTTCCGGCAGGAGCGCGCAGTGAAATCCCGTCTGCCGACAGACCGTAGCGTTGATAATTCTTTATTACGTCGTAGGTTATCTTGCCTTGATCAATTTTATACTTATCATATTCGAACGGTTTGAAACTCTGGAAGCTTTCACAAATTAGTTTATCAATTAGAACGATTACCGGGGTTTGGTATCGGTCAGCGAGGTTGAATGCCTCCATCGTGAGGTGGAACGCCTCCTCGGCATCACCCGGAGCTAGCACGATACGCGGGAACTCGCCCTGATGCGCGTGTAGCATAAATTGGAGATCGCCCTGCTCTGTCCAGGTCGGTAGGCCGGTAGCGGGAGCGCCCCTCATCCCCTCGATGATTACAATCGGTGTCTCGGTAATCCCAGCCAGTCCGAGCCCTTCGGTCATGAGGCAGAATCCTCCGCCGGACGTCGCTACCATCGATCTCGCGCCGGCAAACGACGCTCCAATTGCCATATTGATCGCGCTGATCTCATCCTCCGGTTGTTTGTACACCAAGCCGTATTCCTCCTGAAGGGGGGCAAGCACATGGAGAATGTTGCTCGTCGGGGTCATCGGGTAGATAGCCGCGAACTGCAGACCGGCCGCCAGTCCGCCGAAAGCGGTCGCCTCGTTGCCGTTGATTATCATTTTTTTATCGGATTTGATCGGAGTCAAAATTTTCCGGATCGCGGGCGAGAAATGTTTCGTGGCATGGACGAACCCAGCCTTCGCCGCATCGATATTTGTACGTATGGCGTCTTCCCCCTTCTTCACAAATTCTTCGCGGATAATCTCCTCCAGAACGTCGAAACTGCCGCCGAGCATAGCGACCGAGGCGCCCATCGCCACCATATCACGCAATAAAATTGCGCCGAGCTTCCTCGCGATGCCCATGAATGGAATATCAATATAATGGACTGATTTACCCGCCGGGAGACTAAGTTTCTGCGTGCCGTCGTGCATCAGGATACCGCCCTTCGCGATGTTATCAAGGTGCCTGTCAACTGTCTCATGGTTTAACGCTACCAGGAAATCGATTGTCCGGTAGGTGCCGCCGACCGGGAGTCTCGAAAATGAAGTAAGGAAAACATTATGGCCGCCGCGAATGAGGGAAGGATACTCGAGGTAGGTATAACAATAGTAGCCTGATCTCATCGCCAGCTTCGAGAAACTCAGGCCGGTAGAAGCGATCCCGTATCCGGCTTCACCGCCCATGCTGAATGTAAATGGCGTCGAACTCATAAATAAATTCTACCATCAATCGCGAAAACATCATCCTTAGTTACGATCACAGGGTTAATTTCCATTTCACGTAAATCGGCAGACTCAGCCAGCGCGCACATCTGCTTGATCAAATGCATTAATTTATCAAGCGCGTATTTCTTACCACGGTAGCCACCTAGAACTTTGGCAATTTTCGATTCAGAAATTAATTTTAGCATATCGCCCTGACTTAGCGGAAGAACGGCCAAATTTTTATCAGAGATTAACTCTGCCAACATTCCGCCGGCCCCCAACAATAGCACGCGCCCAAACGACGGGTCAGTCTTGATCCCAACTATCACCTGCATGCCATCGGGTACAAATTTCTGGATCATGATACCGGCATCTCCACCGGCCTTCCTGGTTTGCAACGCTAGTTTTTGTAATTTTTTGACCGCGTAGGACAGGTCTTCCAATTTTGTAATGTTTGCAAAAACACCCTCAACGTCCGTCTTATGGACTATTTGAGGAGAGATTATTTTTAGTACCACCGGGAACTCAAACCGATGAACAAATTCCTGCGCTTCGGCAAAGCTGGATACCAGCGCGTAGCGCGGGACGCTTATCCCGGCCTCAGAAAAAATTTCATTAGCCTCATAGGCTGTTAGAATTTTCCTCTCCAGCCCGATGCGCGACGAATAATTATTTATTCTCTTCAAGGTTGAGGCGGATAACTTCGGCAAAGCAAGCTCCTTGCTGTTTGATCTCTCAAGATTATGCTTGTGCCACTTCCACATCGCGCCGAACGCCTTGGTGGCGCGCTCCGGGAAGCGGAAGGACGGGATACGCGCGCGATTTAGGACATACTCCCCTTGCGAGATCAGAGTACCGCCGATAAATGAGCAGAGGATTGGTTTGTTATATTTTCTGGATAATCGGACGATCGCCTCAGCTGATTCCTCAATCTGAGTCATCATCTGCGGGGTGAGGATAACGATCACGCCATCCACCTGACTCTCGGCGAGGACTGCCCCAAGCGCCGCCTCGTAATTCTTGGCGGAGGCATCACCGAGCAGATCGATCGGGTTGTGGATCGCGGCGGAGCGGGATAAATGTTTATGAAGAATCTTTTCAGTTTTCTTGCTGAGTTTCGCAAGCTCCAATCCGGAAGCCGCGAGGAGGTCGGTCGAGATTACCGCCGGGCCGCCGGCGTTGGACACGATGGCAATCCTATTGCCACGAGGCGCTCTCTCCCACGCGAAGGCGCGAAGCAGATCAAACAGATCCTCGAGGCCGTCCGCGCGTATCGCGCCGATCTTGTCAACTGCCGCCTCGAAGATGTCATCATCCCCCGCCATCGAGCCGGTATGTGACTGCATCGCGGTGCGAGCCGCGGTAGATTTGCCGGGTTTCAATATTACGATTGGATTTCTTCGTGATAGCGCTCCGGCCTTCCGGATGAAGTTGCGGCCGTCAGTCACTGATTCCAGATAGAGACCGATGGGTTGGTATGGCGACAGACCGCTGCTCTTCGACGGTTTATTTTTATTCTTCGCGTCCTCCTCGAGCCAATAGTCAAGTAAATCATTTTCGGAAATTATGGCCTTGTTGCCGAGCGTCACAAACTCTCTGAAGCCGATGCCGGTGGCGGCTGCCCAATCGAAGAGGCCGGTGGCCAGCGCGCCGGATTGCGAAGCGAAGCGAATGTTCCCGGCGGCGCGCGGCACACTGCCAAACGTCGCGTTCAAATGGGCCGAGTAGTTTACAAATCCGAGGCAATTTGGACCGAGAATGTTTAAATCGAATTTTTTTCCAAGTCCGATGAGTTTCTCTTCTAATTTTTTCCCGTCAGGGCCAGCCTCGCCGAAGCCGGCCGCGAAAATTAAAATATTTTTCGTGCCCTTATTCGCGATCTCCTCGATCAAATCAACCGTGACCTCAGCTGGCGTCGCCATGATTGCGAGGTCGGGAATTTTGGGCAGATCAAGATAACGATGAAAAACACGATACGATCCGTAGCTGTTCATCGTCGGATTCACCAGCAGTACCTCGCCCTTATAATCGGATTTTTCTAAATTTTTTATGATAACATTGCCGATTTTGTGGATATGAGAAGACGCGCCAACGATCGCGATCGAAGTCGGATTAAATAACGAATGCAGATTTTTAAGCTCCCCTTTATTCATGTCAGGTATTGTATCATTTTTTTGAAAAGTGGACAATAAACTTCACTCTCTCAATTTCCTCCCCTCTTTTAGGGGGAGGGCGGGGGTGGGGGTATTCGCCAACGCTTCGACGCTCATGAAATACCCCTCTCCTGCCCCTCCCCTAAAAGGGGAGGGAACGAATGGGAGAGGGGCGAGCCTCGTTGGACAAAAACACCAAAAAAACATATAATTACCACAGTAACTCTACCTCCATGAACAACTACAATTTTGAAAATGTCACCAATCTATTGAATAAGATTTTTATTTTTGATCAGGAGTATAAGGATAATATCCTAAGTAGGGTCTCTAAATTGGATCCGGTTGAACTTACGAAGCTTCATGATCTGCTTTTCGAAGTTGAGAGTTGGCAGAGAGCGGCTTTCGAGGAGAAATTAAAAAACGATCCTACCGTTATGGATAAGCTGAATAAGCTGATAAGCAGTAAGAATGATATTGTAAAAAAAATGCAGAATGTGTTTCATGCTGACAAGGATCAGAAAAAAATGACTAAAGTATTATCTTATATCGACAAATTATGACCGCTCCAGACCAAAATTTTATTGTTCCTCCCGGCGAGACCGCTCCCGACCCTGACACAAATGTATCGGGCGCGAATTTGCAGCCATCAGCCGAGGTAATGGCCGAAAAGTACCGCCAGCTTTTTATTGATGTGTATCGCGAGAAGCCGCCTGGTGGCGAGAAGGATTCGACAAAATTTGAAGGATTCGTTGAAAAGTTTAAAGAATTTGACGAAGAAGAAAGAAGGCTTTTTATTGATTCAGAGGAGAAAAACGCGAAGGTGGAAATGTGGAAAACGGAAATTATGAAAATCCTCGGGCTTGACGTTAGAGTCATAGCCGAGAGCGTCGAGAAACCAAAGGAGGAGGCGCCGAAAAGTCCGGAGGGAGGATCCAAGAGGGAGGTCATTACGGAAGCTAATGATCCGAAGCAGATAGAACGTATTGGCCGCGGTAAAGACATGATCGAGGATGCTAGTACTAATAAGCTAGAATTGCTTGATATTTTACCGAAGGATGACGTCGAAAGCACGATGCGTAAACTTGATAGGAAAAAAGAGATCACGGCCATAGTTGAACGTCGAGGCTGGGGAAATGTGTTTTCGAAATTAAAGACTGGCGACAAAGTTGTCACAATTATCGTGCCGGGCGCGGATTTTTTGAAAATCAAAAATTTGAACGATAAAATTTTTGGTTATTCAGGCACTACAAACCTATTAGAACTTCGAAAGGCATTCATTGAGAAGAAGCTGTCAGAAATGGACGGTCTGGACGCAAAAATCATGAAAACTGACTATCAGTCGTCAACTATTAGGATTCCGAAAAATGATATAGATCCCGAATCTCTATCTAAATCTCTAACCGCGAAATTAAAGGAGATTGACGGTGAGATGACCGACGAAATAAAAAAATTAATCAACGCGGAGCGGGAGAGGTATTCTAATGATCCGGAGAAATTGTCGACTTTGGATGAATTCGAAAAGGAATTGACAGGCCTCCATGAAAATGAAGCGAAAAATGAAGAGGAAAAAGAAAGTAATAACGGGAAGGGTGGATATCGGATGACATTTGGCGTAGCCGGCGTCGAAGGAGAAACCATGACGGATAAACTTGATGCTCTAAACAGATCAACGCAAGCGGCCAGGACGGCCAGAGGTATCAATGGAAGCTATGGAGTGGAATATGGCAAGGAAGTTATCGGCCCTGAATTGGAGCAAATCAAAATTCTGAGAAATAGCCTAAAGGATGAGACGATTACCAGTTTCGATGGCGTGACCTTTAAGCTATTTAATTTGGTAGGCAAATATATGGTGATGAATACGGACGTTCTGCGTGATGTCAGGAAAGGAAAATTTGTTGCAAACGCGAAAAGCGAGTCGCTATTAAAAGATGTAGTAACGTACGTTAAAAAAATTAATATCATCGATTCGGTGAAATCTTTTAAAGCGGAAGAGGCGCTCACGGGCAAATTGGAAAACCAAATTGCGTATCGCTCTGATCTTATTCTTAAGTTTCTTAATTTGCCCGATGTGAACCTCGGACCTGAAGCGACTGAACAGGAGAAAGAGGCGGAAAGAGTAAGAATCAGACGAGAGGTCGCAGAGGTGGTAAAAACGGAAGAAAAAGATCCAACTTACTCATCCGCCGATCAATTTCACGCCAAAGCAATCGAGATCGAAAA
>JBBTSL010000002.1:0-6433 GCA_038064745.1 Patescibacteria group bacterium
CGATCAGTTGAAAATAAGTTGCCGGTTGGCTGAGCCGTATAGTCCGCCCGGCAGTGTATTTCAATATGATAAATATCTCGCGCGCGTCGGAGTCTGGTCATCGTGCAATTATGCTACGCTGGACAAAATTTCATCCGGCGTCGGTAATCCTGTCCTCGCGAAAATATTTATTTTCAAATCATTTTTGAATAGCCGAGTAAATCTGCTCTGGAGAGAGCCGGAGAGCAGTCTTATGTCTGGACTTCTTTATGGCGCGCGGAGCAGTTTGCCGAAATATCTCGTCGACGATTTTAGTCGGACGGGAGTTTCGCACATCGTGGCCGTTTCCGGCTTTAATATCACCATTATCGCAGTGGTGCTTATGAACTTGCTGGTATATTTCGGTTTATATCGCCAGCGCGCTTTCTATATTGTTGTCGCAACAATAATTTTGTTTGTTATTTTTGCCGGGTTTACTGCTTCCGCGATCCGCGCCGCCGTTATGGGGATCGTGGTTTTGGTTGCCAAGCAAGTCGGCAGGGGATCGGCAACTGCAAATGTGCTTATTTTCACGGTTGCTATGATGCAGGTTATTAATCCGTATTTGTTGATCTGGGATGTTGGTTTCCAGCTTTCGTTCTTGGCGCTGCTCGGACTCATATATATAGCGCCGGTGATTAATTTGATTATAAATTGTCATTTCAAAAGTCCCCGCTCGGGCGGGGTCGGCCTCAAGGCCGGGGGTGGGTTCGCCAATGTTGACCAACCCACCCCTACCCCGCCCAAGCGGGGAATTACCCCTCGAGATGACAATTGGGCGAAACTTAAAATTTTGCGTGAAACACTTATCTCTACTCTCTCCGCCATCATCGCCACCTTGCCACTCATGCTGTATCAATTCGGCACGCTCTCCCTGGTAGCGCCGCTAGTTAATATTTTAATATTGTGGACTGTTCCCTGGCTCATGCTCGCTGGTGCGGCTGCCATCGGAGTCGGCATGATATTATTTCCAGTTGGTCAATTTTTTGCTTTTGTCACGCATTTTGGCCTCTCGTATGTTATAATGGTGGTGCAATTTTTCGGTGAGCAGTCTTGGTCACACGTCACGGCGCCGATTCCACTTTGGTTGATGGGTATTATGTATGCGATTTTGATATTTGGAATTAGATATTATGAAAAAAATAAAAGTATTTGATTCGGCGGAGGGGTATAATCTGGCGGCAAGGGAATATGATAAGAAGAAAGCCTATCTCGATAGTTTCGAAAAGAAACAACTCTTACCGTTGTTAGGCAATTTAACCGGTAGGAAAATTCTTGATGTTGGCGCAGGGACAGGGCGTCTTGCGATAGAATTATCCAAACTTGGAGCCGAGGTGACAGCGCTGGATGTATCGGAGGAAATGCTGAAGGAACTTAAACGCAAGAACTCCGCCAGAGGCGGATCCGCCTTGGGAGGAAAAAATATTGTGACAATTGTCGGCGATGCCGAGAGTTTACCGTTCAGGGCCGAGACTTTCGATATCGTCGTGGCGGCATTTCTGATCGTGCATTTGAAAGATCCAAGAAGTTTTTTTGATGAAGCCTATCGAGTTTTGAAATCGGGAGGAATATTTCTGGTGACGAATATAAACCAGAAGGATCCGCCGAAAATAATGACGAAGGAAGGAGAGATTGTGATCGAATCATTTTATCATCGGCCGGAGAAGGTGCGGGAAATTTTGGAAAGCTTGGCTTTTGGGATTGAGAAGAAAGTTTTTGTAAAGGAAAATGATGTATGGGTGAATCAGATAATCCTAGCGCGGAAATAAAAATTTTATATAAAAAGAGAAAGAGAGACTTTTAAGGGTCTCTCGATCAGGAAGGGAAAGGGGTTTAGAAGGTTTGGTTGCAACTGTGAGTTGCGACTGCTACCATTCAACTAGTGTTTCCTGATGAATAAAGAATACCATTAGCAGATAATGTCGTCAAGGGCAAAAAGAGAAAGTTATCCACACCCCTACGCCCCACCTTCGCCAAAGGCTTCGGACGGGCACGGCAAGGCTACGGGGTGCGAAGCAGGGCAAAATTTATGTTAAATCTAGCCGAATTACAAAAGTCATCAAAAATAAGAAAGTTGAGCTTAGCTGTACTTATTATGTTTTGTATTTTTGCTTTTGGTTTTTTTTATTATCGTTACTCGGAAAATGAACGCCATAAATTCAAAGTAACTTTTTTAAATATCGGCCAAGGGGACGCGGCGCTGATTCAATTTGAGAACGGAGAAAAAATGCTGGTGGACTGTGGGCCGAATAAAATAATTTTGTCGGCGCTCGGGAGGAATATGGCATTTTATGATCGGAGGATTGATTATTTGCTTTCCACACATCCCGATCTTGATCATTATGGCGGCTGTATTGATGTGGTGAGGAATTATCAAGTGAAAAAAATAATTACGAATGGCAGGGAGAAACAATTTGATTCGTATTGGCGCGAGTGGGACAAGGCGAGGCGGGGGAGCGGCGCCGAGTTGGCAGTCATTGATAAACCGGTAGCTTGGTCGATCTCGAGCGACACTCTGCGGTTTATTTCACCTGATCCAACTTTGCCGCTAGCGGTGAAGGAAGATGATAATAATAATTATTCAATTGTTTTTCGTTTGATGCATAATAATGAAAATTTTTTATTTACGGGGGATATGGAGGAGCCGCTGGAGAGGTTGTTGGTTAATAAATATTGCCAAGACCTCACTCCGTCGGTGGTCGACGAGACCTCACCCCGCCTCTCCTTGGAGGAGAGGGGAAACGACACTTCCTTCTCCTTCAAGGAGAAGGTTAGGATGAGGTCTAGCACCTGTCCGTTGCAATCCAACATCCTCAAAGTCGGTCATCACGGCAGTGACGGTGCTTCCAGCGAATTATTTCTTAGTTTTGTAAAGCCAAAGATCGCTGTCATCTCGGTCGGGAAAAATAAATACGGTCACCCGACCCTCCGCGCGATCCGCCACCTCGAGCGCGCTGGCGCAGAGATAAGGCGGACTGATCTTGAAGGCGATATCGTGGTGCGGTAAGTTATCCACACCCCCTGACCTTGACAATTGGCTGTAAAAGGAGTAGTATCTACAGTTGTGTCTGGTTGATTCGACTAGCGATTTGCCCTTATTTGGAGGCTAAATCGCTGGCCGGAATAGAACGACCAGCAAACCAAAGGAACGCATGACGACCGGACCCCCGCAGCAGATGCTGTGCACCAGCACCCAATCATTCATGATCTCGAGCTGCTGACCTCCGCCGACCGGCGCCAGGAGGACGACATGAAAGTACGGTGCACGCGGCTGAAGACCGCGTAAGCACATAGAACGGGCGATAGAGTCGCCAAACCGACGGTAGGTACCCCCTGCCGTCGCTTTCTTTTTTATTTTACGCTTGACAAACATGCTATTTACATATATACTATTTGACAGTAATAGCACGACTTAATATCGGTGCTATTTTTTAATCAAAAAAAAATTGTCATTCTGAACTAAGTGAAGAATCTCTGGCACATTGGCTACAGTTGGTGAGCCAGAGATCCTTCCTGTGTCGTCAGGATGACATTTAAATATTTTATTTAATATGTCAGAAATAACAAAAGCAATTCAGGCGCTGTGCGAAGAAAAAAATCTGAGTCTGGAGGCGGTGATGGAGACCATCGAGGCGGCGCTCGCCGCGGCTTATCGCAAAGATTTCGGAAACAAACAGCAGAACATCAAAGTTAAATTTGATCCGGAGACGGGCGATATGCAGGCGTGGGACGTGAAAATTGTCGTGAAGGATATTGATCCGGAGGTACTCGAGAAAGCGCAGGACGAATTGTCGGCGCTTCGCGAGAAGGCCCGCACCGAACAGCGCGAACTTACCGATGAGGAATTCGCTCATCTGCCGCGCTTCAATCCGAAGACCGAGCTGATGCTCGCGGAAGCCAAGAAGATTAATAAAAAAGCCAAGCTCGACGAAGTGCTCGAGATAAAACTTGAAATTCCGCACGACTTCGGACGCATGGCCGCTCAGACCGCGAAGCAGGTTATCATCCAGAAAATTCGCGAGGCGGAACGCACGCTGGTATTTGGCGATTTCAAAGGCCAGGAAGGCAAGCTCATCCAAGGCACAATCCAGCGGGTGGAGGGGCGCAAAGTTCTGGTAGATCTTGGGAAGATTACCGGAGTGATGCCGTCTGATAAACAAAATTATAACGAACACTATCGACCGGGCGCTCGGATGAAATTTTTTGTTGTCTCGGTGCAGATGACCACGAGAGGGCCGGAAATTCTCTTGTCGCGCAGTGACAAGGGGATGGTGAAAGAAATTTTCAGACAGGAAATCCCGGAGGTTTCCTCCGGCGCTATCACCGTGAAGGGGATCGCGCGCGATGCCGGCTTCAGATCCAAGGTTGCGGTGGCGACTAGCGACACCTCCATCGACCCGATCGGCTCCTGTATCGGTCAGCGTGGTAGCCGTATCAATACTATCATCGAGGAGCTGGGCGGAGAGAAGATCGATGTTATCCAATACAGCGATGACGCCGTCCAATATATCAGTCACGCTCTGTCTCCGGCGAAGGTTATGTCCGTTGAGTTGAATGAGGCGGAGAAAGTTGCGACAGTAAAAGTTGCGTCCGATCAATTCTCGGTCGCCATCGGCCGAAGCGGACAAAATGTGCGCCTTGCTTCCGAACTTGTCGGATGGAAGATCAATGTTGTTGAACCGGCGAAAACACAAGAACAAAACACACAAGAACAAAACACACAAGAACAAAACACACAAGAACAAGAGAACACAGAAACAAAAGAACAATCGTAATTGCTTTAATGTTCTAGCGTTCTCATGTTTTAATGTTTTAATGAATTTATGGCCTCACTATTTCACACCGTTTTATACCAGCCACTCTTCAATTTATTTATTGGACTATATAATGTATTGCCGGGCCATGACCTAGGGCTTGTTATTTTGGCGGTGACAATCTTGACCCGCATTCTTCTGTATCCGCTCACCGCCGCCTCGATCAAGGCCCAGAAAGGACTTCAGGATCTTCAGCCGAAGCTTGATGCGATTCGGAAAGAATTCAAAGATGACAAACAGAAGCAGGCGCAGGCGACGATGGAGCTCTACAAAAATAATAAAATCAATCCGCTTACCTCCTGTCTGCCGATGCTGGTGCAGCTGCCGCTTCTCCTCGCATTGTTCTGGGTGATGCAGGATGGGCTGGCTTCGAAGGATGTTGCGAAGAATCTTTATTCGTTTGTTGGGAATCCCGGGACACTGAATATTATGTCTTTCGGTTTTCTTAATCTCGCTATACCAAATATAGCTCTTGCATTACTCTCTGGTGGAGCGCAATATGTCCAGGCCAAAATGATGAGCAGGAAATCTCCGCCGAAGGAAGCCGGCGCCGGCGCGAAAGATGAAGATATGGCCGCCATGATGAACAAGCAGATGCTGTATGTGATGCCGGTGATGACAGTGCTCATCGGTCTCAAACTTCCGGCCGGTCTATCACTGTATTGGTTCTTCAGTACTTTGCTGATGATTTTGCAACAGTGGTATGTCTTCCGAAAATCTCAAACTCCAATGACCAATGACCAAGTTGGTGAAAGCACCAAATCATAAATTACAAGCTCCAAATAAATTTCAAGCACCAAAATTACAATTTTCAAAACACATTTTGAATTTGCGATTTATTTGGAATTTGTAATTTGTTATTTGTGATTTTCGTAGTGTATACTACGATTATGCAAATCGAGTCCGCCATTCTCTCAACTATCGTCTATTTCGATAATTTTGACTTTGCTCTGACCCCAGAGGAAATTTTTCAATTCCTTTGGAAAAATAATTCAGCGTTGGAGGATTGCTATGGGATTCTACGCCGCCTGGCCGAAGAAGATTCAATCGAAACCAGAGACAGTTTTTATTTTCTCCCTGGACGATCCGCAAACGTGAAGCGCCGGCAGGAGTCGGTGGTCCCGACGGAGGAGAGACTTCGCAAAGCGAAATTCTGCGCCCGACTGATTGATTGGCTGCCATTTGTCCGCGCGATTTTTGTTTGTAATTCGGTGGCGGCGGAGATGGCGGTAGTGAAAAGCGACATTGATTTATTCATTGTCACTGCCGAGGGCCGGATCTGGTTCGTGCGTTTTTTTACAAACTTATTTTTGAAATTATTCCGCCTTCGCACTCATGCCGGCCATAGTGCCGGGCATATCTGCCTGTCATTTTTTGCCACTGAAAAAAATCTGAATCTGGCGCCATGGCGCGTCGCCGATGATGATATTTATCTGGCGATCTGGCTGAAGCAGCTGCTGCCGGTGTATGATCCAGGGCAAAGGATTTATAAAAAAATTCAGAGTGAAAATATCTGGGTAAATGAATTTTTACCCAATGCGAATTTAATTCCCCGCTTGGGCGGGGTAGGGGTGGGTTGGCCAACGTCGTCGAACCCACCC
>JBBTSL010000003.1:0-2051 GCA_038064745.1 Patescibacteria group bacterium
TCAAAGACCCGTCGAATATCCGCTCGCCGCAGGATCACGTCGGCGTCGTACACTCCTCAAATCTCTGCACTGAAATTACGCTCAACACGGCGGAGAATGAGACTGCGGTGTGTAATCTCGGGTCGCTTAATTTTGCGAAGTTTGTAGTGGATAAGAAATTTAACATGGCGCTGGTCGAGGAAGTGGTGACGATCGCGATGCGGATGCTCGATAATATCATCGACATAAATTATTACCCGACTGAGGACGCGCGCCGTTCGAATCTGCGCCATCGACCGGTCGGACTTGGAGTGCGAGGTTTCCAGGATGCCCTGTATCTACTCGACATAAATTTTGATTCGGAGGAGTGTGTAAAATTCGCCGACTATAGTATGGAAGTTGTTTCGTATTACACAATTCTGGCTTCGTCGCGCCTGGCCGCCGAACGTGGCGCTTATGGTTCCTTCCGTGGCTCGAAGTGGGATCGTGGGATCATGCCTCAGGACACGCTTGACCTGCTTGAGAATGAGCGCGGCCTAAAAATTGATGTAGCGAGAGGCGGGCAGCTAAACTGGGAGCCGGTCCGCTCCTCGATCCGCGAATTTGGTATGAGAAACTCAAATTGTCTCGCCGTCGCCCCGACCGCCACCACCGCCAACATCGTCGGTTGTATCCCAACCGTCGAACCGATGTACAAAAATCTCTACGTCAAATCAAATCAAGCCGGCGACTTCACGGTAATCAATTCATATTTGATTGAAGACCTCAAAAAATTAAAGCTTTGGGATTTCGAAATGCTTGGGAAAATCAAATTTCATGATGGTCGGATTTCTGAAATTAATGAAATTCCGGAAGCGCTCCGAAATAAATACAAGGAAACATTTGAAATCAATCCAAGGTGGTTGATCAAGTCGGCGGCTTATCGCGGCAAATGGATCGACCAGAGCCAATCGATAAATATTTACTATCACGGCACCTCCGGCCGCGAGATCAGCGACGTCTACCTATACGCCTGGGAGCTGGGCCTGAAAACTACCTACTATCTCCGGACGCTAGCAGTCTCGCAGGTTGAGAAATCCACCGTCGACACAGCTTCCTTCGGCTCGACCCATCTGCGCAAAGCCACCGTCACGGTTGCGCCGGTAATGGAGACCGTCCCTGCCACTCCAAAAGCTTGCGCGATTACAGACCCATCATGTGAGTCTTGCCAGTCTTAATCCCCGCTTGGGCGGGGTCGGCCTCAAGGCCGGGGGTGGGTTGGCAAACGTCAACCGACCGACAACGTTGGCCAACCCACCCCTACCCCGCCCAAGCGGGGAATCCAGCCGATTGATTTTGCTAAATTACATTTTATGCCAATCACAAAAACTCACACCAAAGTCGACATCAACCAGCGCCGGATCATAAACGGCGCCGACGCCGACGTCATCCAGCTCTATCCCATGCGGCACACCTTCGCGTGGGAAGCCTACAACGCCGGGAATGCCAACCATTGGCTCCCTACGGAGATCAGCATGCAGAAAGACATCGAACACTGGAAATCACCCACGATGCTGAGCGACGATGAGCGCAAGGCGTTTAAAACGGTTCTGGGGTTCTTCA
Organism: Patescibacteria group bacterium; assembly: GCA_038064745.1. GTDB lineage: Bacteria > Patescibacteriota > Patescibacteriia > Magasanikbacterales > GWA2-37-8 > JAKANM01. The sequence continues at coordinate 1,582 of JBBTSL010000003.1, forward strand.
CCACTGCCGACTCGATCGCCGCCAACAACGTCGTCCTCGCGATGTATCGCCATATCTCCTCGCCGGAGTGCCGGATGTACCTGCTCCGCCAAGCCTATGAGGAAGCGATCCATACTCACGCCTATCAATACATCGTTGAGAGTCTCGGACTTGATGAAGGAGAAATATTTAACATGTACCGCGAGGTGGATGCAATCTACGACAAGGACGCTTTCATCCTGAGTTTCAACGAAGGCATCTTCGACGGCAACTTCAAAACCGGAACGTTTGAGAATGACCAAAAATTCTTGGAAAATATGGTCGTGTTTTCATTAATTCTCGAAGGAATATTTTTCTACAGCTCCTTCGCGGTGATGTTCGGCTTCCAGCGGCAAAATAAAATGATCGGCGCGGCCGAACAGATCCAATATATAATGCGCGATGAATCTCAACACCTAAATTTCGGGATTAATATTATCAATACCATCAAA
>JBBTSL010000004.1:0-1144 GCA_038064745.1 Patescibacteria group bacterium
ATCGCGAGAGCGCTGGTGTGCAATCCGGCGGTAATTTTCGCAGATGAACCGACCGGCAATCTGGATTCCAAATCCGGCAATACGGTGATGCAGATTCTGCAAAAATTAAATACTGAGGGGCGGACAATAATTCTGGTTACTCACGAGCAGGAGACCGCGCGTCACGCGAAGCGGATTATCCGCGTGAGAGACGGTGAGATTATTTCGGACGAAATTTTGAGAGAAAGGGCCTTGGCTGCAGTAGATACGGAATTAATTAAATAAACGCAAGACCTCACCCCGCCTCTCCTTGGAGGAGAGGGGAAATATTACTTCCTTCTCCTTCAAGGAGAAGGCTAGGATGAGGTCTTGGGATATATGACATATTGGCTGACTATTAAATTAGTTTTTCGCACGTTGCGAGCCAGGACAGGCCGCTCGATCTTGACGATCCTCGGCATCGTGATTGGTGTCGCAGGAGTAATTATAATAATCTCGCTGGGCGCGGGCGCGCAGAGTTTGGTATTGGGGCAGGTGACTAAATTAGGTTCGAACCTGATCAGCATCCAGCCGGGCAAGAGTAACGAAAAGGGCCCTCCAGCGCAGGTTTTTGGTGTCGTGATAAATACTCTGGTAAATGAGGACGCGGACGCGCTTCGGAACAGCAACCGCGTCGGTCATGCGACGGCGATCAACGCCATGGTCCGAGGGAGTGTGACGGTAGTTTATGAAAATAGAAATATTGACACCAATTTTGTCGGTACTGATGAGGAGTATCCGCGGGTATTCAATCTGAATATGGCGGCCGGTCGCTTTTACAATCAGGCCGAGGATCAGGGCGGGGCGAATGTGGTCGTATTGGGGTCGACGGTAGCCGATGAGCTGTTTGGCGGGACGGGCGTCGATCCGATTGGTAAAGTAGTCAAAGTAAAAAGCGCCTCCGCCAAGGAGGCCGGCGGTGTGCCGCTTCGAATTGTCGGGGTGAATGTCTCGCGCGGTACGCTTTTTTTTCAAGATTTGGATGATCAAATATATTTGCCCCTTATTATGGGTCAGCAGCAGCTGCTCGGGATCCACTATCTTCAGATGATTAATATGAAGGTTGATTCAGCCTCAAATATCGATCAGACGAACGCTGCGGTAACCTCAGTAATTAAATAACTTC
>JBBTSL010000005.1:0-3387 GCA_038064745.1 Patescibacteria group bacterium
TCTTTCAGTGATTCAACAATCTTTTTACCGACAGCATACGCCTGATCATCCCAGACGATGGTTGAAAGCGACTCCACCGGATCCTCAGCGACCAGAATATCGAGTTTCACGATCTTGGTCGGCTCATAATCGATGAACTCGTAATTCATCGAGGCATAGCCCGAGGTTACGGTTTTCAGTTTATCATAGAAATCGGTGATGAGCGAGGCCAGGGGAATTTCATAATGCAGGAGCGCGCGCTGGTCGCTGCCGGTCGAGAGATATTCGGTCGTGCGGTAGCGTCCCTTCCGTTCATTGATCAGGCCCATCACGTTGCCGACGTATTCTTTGGGGGTAATGATATCGAGTGTCATCCATGGCTCCTCGACGCTGGCAATTTGTGATACCGCCGGTAGCGCCTGCGGACTTTTTATTCGAATTTTTTCACCATTGGTTTTCGTCACTTCATATGAGACGCTGGGAACGGTGATGATAATTTCCAGGTCATGCTCACGCTTCAGGCGTTCCTGGAATATATCGAGGTGCAGCATGCCGAGGAAGCCGCAGCGAAAACCGAAGCCGAGAGCGTCGGAATGCTCAGGTTCATAAATAAGCGACGAGTCGCTGAGTTTCAGTTTATCGATAGCGTCTCGCAAGGCTTGGTAGTTGTCGCCTTCCTTCGGAAAAATTCCAGCGTAGACCATCGGCTTCACTTCTTTGTAGCCGGGGAGCTGATCGCTGGTCGTCGGCCTTTTTTCCAAATTTAGGACGGTAATAGTATCGCCGACCCGGCAGTCGCGAACTTCCTTCAGGCCGGTCGCGATGTAACCGATCTCGCCATTCGCAATTTTTTCAGCTGGCCGGAATTTGGGGGTGTAATAGCCGATTTCGAGAACCTCCGCTACTGCATGCGTGCTCATCAGGTAAATTTTGTCGCCTTTTTTTAACTCGCCATCGACTACTCTCACTGATGCGACGACGCCTTTGTATTCATTGAAGAGTGAATCGAAAATCAGCGCCCTCACAGGTTTGTTAGCATTATCGGCAGGCGGCGGAATCCGCGCGATTACTTCCTTCAGAATCTCTTCAACGCCTTGGCCGGTCCTGCCGGAAGCCAATAATATTTCCTCTTCCTTACAGCTGAGCAAGTGGATGATTTCCGCTTTGGCTTTTTCGATATTGGCAATCGGCATGTCAATCTTGTTGATCACCGGAATAATAGTGAGGTTTTGTTCGAGCGCGAGATATAGATTGCCGATTGTCTGCGCTTGCACGCCCTGGGTAGCGTCCACCAGCAATATTGCCCCCTCCACCGCCGCCAGTGAGCGGGAGACCTCGTAATTAAAATCAACGTGTCCGGGGGTATCAATCAGGTTCAGAATGTATTCTGAACCTTCAAGCCCCAATCACAAATGACCAATGTCCAATTTTGGATTTTGGTTATTGGGATTTATTTGGGATTTGGAAATTGGGACTTGGGATTTTAATACGTATTTCATTCGAACCGGAGTCAGCTTGATGGTGATGCCGCGTTCGCGCTCGAGGTCCATGCTGTCGAGCAGCTGGCTCTTCATATCTCGCTCCGAAACTGTTTTTGTCAATTCCAAAAATCGATCGGCCAGCGTAGATTTCCCGTGGTCGATGTGCGCGATGATGCAGAAATTTCGGATCTTATCATTCATATTTTTTGATTGGTCATTGGGGTTTGTGGTTTGGGATTTTACAATTTCTCCGCCTGGTCGATGCCTTCGCCGACATTCCAGAGCTTTAGCCAGCGCCTTCGCAAGCTGTCTTGCAGTAATAACATCTCATCAACTTTCAGGAGGCGGCAGATAATTCCGTAAACCAGTAGGCCGAGCAATCCAGCAACCGCGCCTTGGCTAAATATTCCCCACAAATATCGCTGATCGAAAATTCTGGCGAGCGGATACTTCAAGATTTGAATTACAGAACCCATCACGATGCCGGCAGTTACGATTTTGAAAAGCATCGGCAAAAGTTTCTCGTCGATGACGGCGGACGATTCTTTGCGCAGCAGGATGGCGAGTATGATCATATTGAAAGTTGCCCCGAAGGTATTCGCAAGCGCGAGACCGGCTACTCCGAGCGGGCCCATCAGAAGCAATGAGCCGATAATCACCAGTAACTCGGAGATTACTCCGACCACAAAGGGAGTCTTGGTATTGTTCATCGAGTAGAAAGCTCGCGCGAAAAGCGGTATCAGCGACTGAGCGAAAAGACCAAGGCTAAAGAAGGCCAGCGTATCGGCGGTAGCGATCGTGGCGTCCCAATTGAACTCTCCGGTACCAAGGATGACGCGGACAATCTGAGCGCGTAGCAAGAGGAAACAAACTGAAACTGGAATAATTAAAAAAAGGATTTGCCTCGCCGTGCTCGAGACGGCCGCTCCAAATTCGGCGAGAGTCGATTTGGCGGTAAGGCGCGATAAAAGCGGAAAAACCGCAATCGCGAAGGAGATGCCGATGATTCCAGTCGGCACATCCTTGATGTTGTTCGCATAATTGAAAACGGTAATGCTGCCGATTGGCAGGAATGAGGCCAGCACAGTTACGATGACAACGTTGAATTGACTCATCGCTAGGCCGATCGTCCTCGGCAACATTAACTTGCCGATGAGCCTGGTCTCAGGGTCGCGCAAATCAAAATGCCATCTCCAGCGATAGCCACTAAAGTAGGCGCCGGCAACCTGGATGATCAGATGAAGGAAGGCGCCGAGGACGACGCCCCAGGCGAGAGCCGATAGGCCGATCCACGGGCGGAGAACAGTGACGCCAAAAATTATCCCCAAATTATAAAAAATCGGCGCGATGGAATAAAGTAAAAACTGACGAAGCGACTGCAATATTCCACCAAGCACCATGGAGATACCAAGCAGGAGGGGAGATAGGAACATGATGCGGGTGAAGATCGAGACGAGGTCAAGCTGGTCAGCAGAAAAACCCGGCGCAATAATTTTAACAAGGATCGGCGTGAAGATCATGCCGACAAATGCGAGCCCAAGGAGTGCGACGCCGACGATAGAGATGATATTGTTGGCCAGACGCCAGGCCATGGATTTATCATCTGATTCAAAAAATAGTTTCGTGAAGACCGGAATAAATCCGGCGGTGAGAGCGCCGGCGATCAGAAGGTTGTAGATCAGGTCCGGGATTTTGAAGGCGGCGTAGTAGGCGTCCATCACTGCGCTCGCGCCAAAAAAGTGCGCGAAGGTGCGATCGCGGGCAATACCGACGAGTCGGCTCATCAGAGTGGCAATGCCGATGAGTAGCGCCGCGCCGGCGACTGATTTGGATTCGGTGTTGAGGATTCGTCTGAGCATTTTATTTTTTAGGAGGATTTTGAAAACCGGCCGGGAAATTTACCGTGAGGGAGGCGTAATCCGTGCCG
>JBBTSL010000006.1:0-3268 GCA_038064745.1 Patescibacteria group bacterium
ATTTTCTTGGTGTTGCGGCGCTATTCGCTGATCGCGGATACTCTAGCGCACGTTTCCCTGGCCGGTGTGGCGGTTGGTCTGCTGCTGGGTATTAATCCATTACTTACGGCCGTGGGCGCCTCGGTGATTTCCTCGGTCGCGATCGAGAGGCTTCGGCTGAGCAAGAAAATTTATGGCGAGACTGCTCTATCAATTTTTCTCTCCGGCTCTCTGGCGTTCGCGGTAGTTCTGATCGGCCTCGCGCATGGATTTAGCGTTGATTTGTTTAGTTATCTTTTTGGAAGCATCTTGACTGTTCGTCAGACGGATGTTTATATTATTTCTGCTCTTTCAATTATTATTTTTGTTTTGATGATTATTTTTTACAAGGAATTGGTTTATATTTCCTTCGACGAGGAGGCGGCGGTAGTGAGCGGCCTGCCGGTCACGAAGTTCAATCTTTTGTTTATTATTCTCGCCGCCATTACCATCGCGTTGTCGATCCCGGTTATTGGCATCCTATTGATCTCGGCTCTGCTGGTCTTGCCGGTTGTTACGGCGCTTCAGTTCAGAAGAAATTTTAAAACAACACTGCTATTCGCAGAGTTGATTTCTCTTGGATCGGTTTTTGTCGGCATCATCGCCTCTTTTTATCTGGATGTTTCAGCTGGCGGCTTGATAGTTCTGATCATGCTTGGGATTTTCGCGGTTGTCTACTTTTTGAAAAAGCAAAGCGCGAGTTTGAGTAATCGGTAATTTTCCTCAAAAAACATCTTTGATATTTTCTTAGGAAATTGCTCTGCGGATGGCGCCGCAGAGCGTTGGTCCCTGTAAGTCAGGGGCTCTTGATTGGCCCGATCATGAACCAGTACTTGCGAGTTGTTTCGTAGGACGGATTATCATCCTCGAGGTAGATCCAGAACCTTGTCTCGTCCAGTCTCTCGCGCCGGTTGGTGCATCGGGATTGGAGTTCCTTCAGAAGTTTTGCTCCAAGGCTGGTCTGGAAGTACTCCCTCAGGAAGTCATGGATCTTTTCTCGGATCCAGCTTCGGATTTCTGTCCGCTTCTCATCATCGTCTCTCGAATCGTAGATCACATCATCACTGTCGATGAATGATGCCACTCCATCATTTTGTCTGTCGTTTGGACTTTGAGTCGTGGCGGGAGTGACCGAGAAGCGCCCTCCGGACGAAATCTCAAGTCTCTCGGCGATACTGCGTTCAGCTCCGCTGTTTGGCATGTTTGCTTTCTCCTCTAGCAGAAAGATTAAACTTCCCAGATCGAGTACCAGAATTTCCCGATCGTATCACTGCTGCCCGACTGTACGAGTCGATGGCCGAGAAGGGTGATCCGGACCTGGTCGGGATGAAACCGCCGGTCGGGTTGTCTTTGGTCGCAAACTTTTTTTGCAGCCTTGCTGCGAACTTTGAGTCAGCCGCGATTTTTTCCGGTAACTTTTTCATCACGAGAACCGCTACCCAAGACTTCATTCTATCCAATTTTTTGCTGTCGGCCTCGCATTCATCGAATACACGGTGGTGGTCGATGATGGTCGCCAGGCAGTCGCTTTTCAGCCCATTTGGGGCCGTGTCCGGCACTGGATCGATGTGGAGGTTGCATTGAGTAGACTGGATTAGTCGCTGAATCAGGGATTTCTCCAACATTTTTGTTTACCTCTCAGGTTTGGAACCAACAAAAAGATTGGCCCAACTCTTTAGACCTTATCAGAATATATTGCCTGAAGTCAATGGTTAAATTTCGATTTGAAGATTATCATTAGCGACGGTAGTCGCCGGGAAAATTGTTCGTGCGAGAGTTTCGGCTTCTTTTCGTTTTGCAGAGGTATTATAACCATCGGCGCCGAGATGTGTTAGAAGTAATTTTTTGACCCCCGCATCCTTTGCGAGTTGAGCCGCGCCCTCGGGATTGGTGTGTCCCCAGTTGGAAGTTTGTCCGGGTCGAAAAGCGCATTCGTGTATGAGTAGGTCGGCATTTTTGGACAGTTCGAGATCGTTCGGGCAGACGGCCGTATCGGAGCAATAGACAATCGTTTTTTCCTCCAGAGTGAAACGATAACCAAGTGCCGGCACAATATGCTGAAGCGGGAGGCAGGAAACTTCAAAGGGGAGTTTTTGTTTGCCGGGCTTAAGTTCGATAAAATTTATTTTAAATCTTTCTTTATCCAGCGGTAATGAGTATGGTAGTCCGATAAATGTTTCCAGAGTTTTCTTTAATTTTTTCGGCCCCAGAATCGTCAGCTCTTTTATTTTCAATTTGGTGAGAGTGTGCAAGCCACAGATGTGGTCGATATGAAAATGACTGATGAAAAGAAATATCGGCTTGTCTTCCGTCAGGTGATCAGCCAGCTTGGCAATCCCAAATCCGGCATCGAGGACGATGTAGAAATCCCTGGTATCAATAAGCGCCGACGGTGTGTTGCCGGTGGGGCTGTCGTACCAGCCGTTGGTGCCGAGAAAGGTGATGCGCATGCTGGATTATTTATCGCTATTCATTTCAATATGGACCACTCCTCTGTTTGGCTCATCAGGAGTTTTTGGTGGACTATCTGGCGGATACTCAGGCATCTCATGCGGGTCTTGTCCGGGCGGGTATATTCTGGGCCGCTCTTCCGGAACTTTTCTCGGTTTTTGTGGGATCTGCTCTGGCGGAAATCTTCTGGGATCGAAATCTGGCATTATTCGTTTAGGCATAAAATAAATAGTTTATCTAAGTGAGGTTGTTATATCACGAGTTAGTCTGATTATGCAATGGATAAATTAAAAACAGCCTTCGCCTGAAAGCTGCTTTATGTTTGGCAGACTGACGCGTCTGCCGGACGCCTCCCCTTCACAGGTTGACCAGTTGGAGGAAGATGTATTCGAGCGAGAGGCCGGCGATGAACCAAGCCGGCGCGAGGGAAAGCTTGATTCGCCCGTTGATATTCCACCGGCTTCTTCGGTAGATTTTCTCATTCGGCGCGCGGCCGACCAGCTTTTGGGTGATGCCCGTGCCGATGTATTCGGCGGCGAAGATGATCAGCGTGTAGGCAGTGCCACGGACGAGGAGCGAATGGTTGAGTAGTCCAAGCTGTCGGCAGATTTCGAACAGCAGAGGGGAAGAGAAATAAAGCGGGAAGTACCATAGAGATGAGTAGCCGTTGAGGTCGGTGTACGGCTGGCCCCTCATCATCTTCCCCCAAGCAACATCGATGGCCGTGACGAAGGTTTCCATTCCCAACCCGAAAAAACCAATCAATGTGCAAATAGCCAGGACCCGCATGACGTGCCTC
>JBBTSL010000007.1:0-5605 GCA_038064745.1 Patescibacteria group bacterium
TTCAGTTTTCCCGAAATCGAGCCACGGCTTTTTAGTTTCAACAGTCCCTATGGCTATTGCGATGCTTGTACCGGGCTTGGCACCAAGGAAATATTTAGTGAAGAAGAATGTCCAAAGTGTCATGGCAAGCGTCTCAGCGAGACAGCGCTCAGCGTGAAAGTCGCCGGCAAAAACATCTGGGATATCACCAATTTGTCCATCGCCGAAGCGAGGGAATTTTTCGCTTCCGTTTTTATGGAACTCACCGAGTCGCAGTTGGAGATTGCCGGACCGGTTTTGAAAGAAGTCAGCAATCGTCTGCAGTTTATGTTTGACGTAGGCCTTCATTATCTCAGTCTCGGCCGCAAAGCCGGCACGCTCTCGGGCGGAGAGGCTCAGCGCATCCGCCTTGCTTCGCAGGTGGGGACGCGTCTTGTCGGCGCGCTCTATGTGCTCGATGAGCCGACGATCGGCCTGCATCAGCGCGACAACGATCGGTTGGTAAAAACGCTCAGAAATTTATGCGATGTTGGTAATACTATTATAGTAGTAGAGCATGACGAGGATACGATTATGGCGAGCGACTGGGTGGTGGACTTCGGTCCAGGAGCCGGTAAGCATGGTGGTGAGGTGGTGTACAGCGGGCCGCTGAAGAAATTGTTACAAATAGACCTCTCTCCAACTCTCTCCTCTGCGGAGGCAGAGAGGGGCGTTGAACCCTCGCCTCCGCAGAGGAGAGGGCAGGGAGAGGTTTTACTTGTCAAAATAATCGGCAACGCTAAAAAATCTCTCACCGGCCAGTATCTGCGCGGAGAGAAAAGTGTCTCAGAGCCGAAGGAATACCGCAAAGTAGACCGCGCGACGCCGAAGATAAAAATAAAAGGTGCCTCCGAGCATAATTTGAAAAATATCAATGTTGAGATACCGCTCCGCCGTTTTGTCTGCCTCACGGGCGTTTCCGGCTCAGGTAAATCAACTCTGATGCATGATATTCTGCATCGTTCAATTATCAACAAATTATTTCGATTAAATAAAACCGTCGGCAAACACCTGGAACTTACCGGCACCGAATACATCGATCGCATGATAACAATCGATCAGTCGCCGATCGGCCGGACGCCGCGCTCCAATCCAGCCACTTATACCAAAGCCTACGACTTTATTCGTATTCTTTTTTCTGAAACTCCTGAAGCCAAAATACGCGGATATAAATCCGGCAAGTTCAGCTTCAACGTGCCGGGCGGCCTCTGTGAGAATTGTGAGGGTCGCGGCGTGCTTGAGGTCGAGATGCATTTCCTACCGAGCGTCGAGATCGTCTGCGATGTCTGCCGGGGGAAACGTTTCAGCAACGACGTGCTTCAGATTCATTATCAAGACAGGAATATTTCCGAAGTTTTGGATATGACGGTCGAAGAGGCGGAAGAATTTTTCAAAGATATTCCGACTATTGAGGATAAGCTTCGGATGCTTCGTGAAGTTGGTCTCGAATATCTGACGCTTGGCCAGTCGGCGACGACGCTCTCGGGTGGCGAAGCTCAGCGTATCAAGCTCAGCCGCGAACTCGCCAAACATAGCACCAGCAAAACTTTGTATCTGCTCGACGAACCAACCACCGGACTTCATTATGATGATGTGAGGAAGTTGATTGATGTTTTACAAAGATTAGTTTCACATGGCAATACCGTGATGGTGATCGAGCACAATCTCGACGTGATAAAAAATGCCGATTGGATTATCGATCTCGGGCCGGAGGGCGGGGACAAGGGCGGAGAAGTGGTCGCGATCGGCACGCCGCTTGAAGTTTCGAAGAAAGCGGGAAGTTTTACGGGGCAGTATTTGAAAAAAGTTTTGAATAAATAAATTGCTGTCATTCCCGGCCACGACCGGGAATCCACAAACACCAGACAGACAGGTGTGGATTCCAGATCCTGGTCTGGAATGACAATTTTGATTTATGACAGATGTAATCCAAACCTTAAAATCTCTGCCCGATTCTCCCGGGGTGTATTTGTTTTACACAGTTTCCGGCGAATTAGTTTACGTCGGACGCGCGACTTCGCTTCGCAGCCGGGTTCGAAGTTACTTCGTCGGGAAGCGGCTTTCGAGGCCGATCGAGGGTATGATCCACGAGGTAGTAAGGATTGAGACTAAAGAAACCGAGTCAGTGATCGAAGCTGTCATCCTCGAAGCGGTTTACATCAAAAAATTCCAACCGAAATATAATGTTCTAGGTAAGGACAGCAAGAGCTGGAATTATATTGTGATAACTAAAGATGAGTATCCGCGCGTCGCAACTATTCGTGAGCACGACCTGAAAGAATTGCGAAATTCCGGAATATTGCCCGAGAAACAATATAAAAGTATTTTCGGACCATACCCGGGTCTAAATATGCGCGAGGCGCAGAAAGTTCTTCGGCGTTTGTTTCGGTTTTCGATTTGTATTCCGACCTCCCCCCGACCCCTCCTTAAAAAGAGGGGAACCGTTGGCAAATTTCCTCCCTTTTTAAGGGGAGGCGAGGTGGGGTCAATTCAATCGTCGGTAAGAACTCGCCCTTGTCTCTATTACCAAATGGGGCAGTGCCTCGGAGTTTGCATAGGCGCTATTTCGCCGGCCGATTATAAAAAACAAGTTATCTATCCGCTGACTTTATTTCTCGCCGGCGGGAAGAAAAAAGTAATCAAGGAATTTGAAAAACAATTGCGGAGCGAAGCCAAAGCGGAGCGGTTCGAAGAGGCGGCGCGCCTTCGGAATCAGATCGAGGCGCTTAATCACATACATGATGTCACTCTGATCGATAGGAGCTTTTTTGAAAATGAGAAGATGATGAATGAAGATACCGTCGAGCGGATTGAGGGTTATGATATCTCCAATCTTGGCGCTACCGATACGGTCGGAAGTATGGTAGTATTCAATGAGTTTGGCCCGCGCAAATCTGATTATCGTAAATTTATTGTCAGAAGCGTTGGCGGTCAAAGTGATGTCGACAGTCTCGCGGAAGTGATGAATCGCCGCCTGAATCACCCGGAGTGGAAGTTCCCGGACGTCATCCTTATTGACGGCGGCCGACCGCAAGTAAATAAAATAAAAAAAGTGTTCAAAGAGCGGGGAGTCAGTATTCCGTTCGTCGGCATCGCCAAAGGGGCACAAAGAAAACGCAATGATTTTATTTTGGGCAGTACGGAGCCGAAATTTGTTCAGTGGGCATCGCAACATCGTGGCCTCCTGATCCGCGTTCGCGACGAAGCGCATCGGTTCGCGATCACGTTTCAGAGAAGCAGGAGGAAGATAAAATAGTATGAAACCAAAAACAAACACCTCGTGGGGAAAGGAAGCGAAGTGGTACGATAAAGTAGTGACCGATAATGATAGTTATCAGCAAAAGGTCATTCTTCCAAACCTCATCCGCCTCATGGAAATTAAATCCGGTGAGAGAGTTTTGGACGCTGGTTGCGGGACCGGTTTCTTTTCGGCGGAATTTTCCAGAGTGGGCGCCCAGGTTACGGGCGTCGACGTCGGAGAAGAACTTCTCACGATCGCCAGGAAAAATGTTCCGAAAGCAGAATTCAAATTGGCATCGGCCGATGCTTTGCCTTTTGAAAAGGCAAGTTTTGATAAAATTGTTTTCGTGCTTTCACTGCAGAATATGTCGGACATGAAGAAGGCGATTGCCGAAGCCGCTCGAACCTTGAAGCCAAAAGGAAAAATATTTTTGGTTTTAAATCATCCAACTTTTCGTATTCCCGGGGAGACTAGCTGGGGGTGGGATTCTGAAAAGAAGATTCAGTTTCGTCGATTGGATTCGTATTTATCGGAAAAGAAGTCTAAAATACAGATGCACCCCGGCAAGAATCCGGACGAGATAACATATTCGTTCCATGCGCCGCTTCAATATTATTTCAAAATGTTCAGTAAAGATGGTCTGGTGGTAGAGAGGCTGGAGGAGTGGACTTCCCACACGAAGACCCCAACTGGGCCCCGCGCCGAGGCAGAAAATCGCGCCCGGGCGGAATTCCCACTCTTTCTAGCAATTACTGCTGTAAAACAAGGTTAAGTTACTACACTTTTTTTATAGGTATGTTAAAATGAATATGGAATCTGGAATTTAGAATGTATTTTGATTAACTAATTCTAGATTCAAAATTCCGAATTCTTCTATGTTTGGAGCGAAGACCAATCCTTGGGATTAAAGCTTGGACTGTTGACAAATTTTGATTAATCCAGTAATATATTGCCACATATGCCATCATCAAAAAAATCCGAGTCATGGCGTGAAGCTCTTAAATTTATAAATAGGTGCCCCATTTGCAGTGGAGTTTACGACGGCAAGGAGGCGAAGTTATTGGGTAAAAATGATACTGCGACCCTCACGCATCTGACCTGCGCCAAATGTGATAGTTATTTTGTGGCGATGGTGCTGGTGATGGGGCGCGGGGTAAGCTCGGTCGGTATGGTGACTGATCTAAGCTTCGAAGACGCGCGGCGCCTGTATCGGACCGAGCCGTTTACGACCGATGAGATGATCGAGGCGCATAAATTTATTCAGGAAAAATTATTTATCAATTCTTTAATTTTAAACAGGTAATCTAGATATGTCATATACGCTAACTGCTGAAATTAGAAAAGTGAAAGGTGAGAAGACCAAGCTAGCCGGACAGTTGCCGGCAGTTGTGTATGGTAAAGGATCCACCACTGAATCCTTGTCTCTCGTCGGACGCGAATTTTTGAAACTGTATAAAGAAGCCGGTGAATCAAGCTTGATCGACCTTACCGTCGACGGTAAAGATTCCGGCAAGGTTTTGGTCCAGGAAGTTCAGGTTGATCCGGTCAGCGATCGCATCATCCACGTCGATCTGCGCCGAGTAGATATGAACAAGCCGATCAACGCGCCGGTCATCCTCCGCTTCATCGGTGAAGCTCCGATCGTCAAGTCATCCGGCGGTACCTTGGTTACTACCATCAACACCGTCGAAGTTCGCTGTTTGCCGAAGGATCTCGTCTCTCATATTGATGTTGATATTTCCGGACTTGTTTCCTATGAAGTTGTCCTCAAGATTAAAGATCTGAAACTTCCAGCGGGAGTCGCCGTCGTGAAGCCGCATGCCGAGGATCTCGTCGTCAAAGCCGTCCGCGCTCTGACCGAGGATGAGATCAAGGCTATGGAGACAGCCTCTACCGCTGCGGTCGATCTCACCAAGATTGAGGTCGCCGGCAAGAAGAAAGAAGAAGAGGGTGAAGAGGGCGCTGAAGGCGCGGCCGCAGAAGGCGGCAAGAAAGCCGAAGCTGCTAAGCCGGAAGCCGGCAAAAAGGAAGAGAAGAAATAGTTGTCATCCTGAGGGATACACCCGACCGCGTGCCGCCTTAGCTTCAGCGGTGGCGCAAGGATCTCTGGCTCATCAATCATCAAAAGTCCTCCGATTTATCTCGGGGGATTTTTTTTGCTCCTCCCCCTCACCAAGGGGGAGTTAGAGGGGGTTTGCCGTCCTTTGCGATTGAAGCGTTCAATGCCGTCGGCCACTCCTTCGCGGAGGGCGGTTCTTTTTTCCGGAAAAAAGAACCAAAAACCGCTCGCAGATGCCCTCCTCCTCGAATTTTCTCGACTCGACTCGCTGTGGCGCAAAACTCGCC
>JBBTSL010000008.1:0-5108 GCA_038064745.1 Patescibacteria group bacterium
TAACATGGTACTATATACACTACAGGCCCAGGTCCACGCGACATAGTGTAAATTAAAAAGAACCCCTTTGCAAGAGATCCCTTTTTTAGCACCTAATTATTGCCCGTGATGTACGGACATGTTAGAGTTATTTATAGTTTACACATATCTTTAAAGAATGTCAAGGGGAGTATTGTCCTTGCCAAAAATAACTACAGGCGGTCTCGCGAAATTCGCGGCCGCCCTTTTTTTTCACTCTCCACAGCGCGCCACCCGGAACTCCTTCCAGATCGCCTCCATTTGCATCTGGATATCGCCCCCAATTTCATCTGCAGCGCGAGGAAACCAGAATTCAATTCGATCCTCATTCACCAGCCAAGCAACTGGGCCAACATAGCCAACAATCTCCGCGCGTTCACGTGCCTCCGCGATACACGCCTGTGCTACAAGGTCGGAATAGCCGTTCTTCCGCATCACCATCAAGGCAATCCGGTCTGAGACCGGTCTCACTTTCATCCGGGTTAAAAACCAAAACTGCCACGACCAATCGAGCGAATCGCTCACCATATTTTTTCCTCCGAGGATTGGCGACCTTTAGATCGACAATGTGAACTTCCATTGCACCATAACAAACATAATCTCGTTTGTCTACACCATCAAAAAAAACACGCCTCCGCGGTTCTTTTTGCAGAAAAAGAACCAAAATTGCCTCACAAATTGTTCCGCCTCTGCAACTGCCACGATTCACTCGCGATTTTTTTCAAATCAAATAAGGAGCATTGAAAAAAATCTTCGTTCATCGGGCCAGTTCCAGAAGCTACACAAACGCTCGGTGGACAATGTTGGTAACGGTCACCAAATCGAGACGAGCGTATGACCGACGACCGAATTTTCACGACGAGACCAGCGTGGATGACGCATTGCTTGAGGAGCCACGCGACGAGTTATGCGTCATAGCTGGTCGAGTCGAGAAAATTCGAGGAGGAGGGCATCAGCGAGCGGTTTTTGGTTCTTTTTTCCGAAAAAAAGAACCGCCCTCCGCGGAGGAGTGGCCAACGATAAACGCCGGTGAGCCAGAGATCTTTCACTTCGCTGCGACGCTTCGTTCAAGATGACAATTGGAAAGAACTAAATAATTACGCTTTCCTACTCAAAAATTATAATTACACTTTTATTTACAGTTGGTATTGCGGTGGCTAAAGTTGTAGTGGTCATATCACCTCCACAGACCGCGGCGGCGGTCGGCGGCGCCCGAAGGCAATAGCGGAAATGATAGGGTGTCACTGGCAAAAGTCCATCGATACGATGGTGATGATGCATATCGGTCAAAACATGATTTACTATCGAATTAAAAAGAACTTCGCCGTCAGAGCTCGGAGTAGACGAACCATACGACACCGTCGTGCCATATTCGAAATATCCTCTACCCGCTATATTTTGCGTATTATAGGTGGCGTTCATCTGCATGCCGGTCGAAGAAACAAAAGTAGGATCATTGGTGGTGGTGGTCGGAGAGCCATTGCCTGATGACGGTGGAGTATAGATAGGGTGAATCGTCAGCGTATCAAAACCCACTACATCACCCGCAGCGGGATTCCCAGCATTGGTATTGTATAAACAAAGATCCGCATTCGCAAGCTGGACTGCCGAATAGCCGGTAATAGTGGTCGAAGCGCGCTCGGCAATCCAATTACTTGACGCGTTGGGCAAAGTTTCCACCAGATTCCAATTGGTCCCGCCACTGCCGTTCGAAGCGCAGAGGGACGGCTCGGTGCCGGGAGCGCTAATATATAATTTTTGCGCCGTTTCAGGGGTGTTATTCATACCCCAAATATATCGGAGTTCAAATTTATTCAAAGTAAAATTACTGGCAAAAGGGCTCAATATATTCCAGGAATCAATCTGCATCATGGCGCCCCTGATTAATGTGTACTCTCCGTCACCGGCGACTACCGCCGTAGCTAGGGATCCGCCAAGTGTCGTCTCGACCTCCGTCAGATCACCGACATCATCCGTCGTGGATGCATTGTTATCATTTTCGTTGGCATGCATATGCAGGGTCCCGCTCGCCACATTAGTAAAGTAAGGACCAAGTATCGTAGTGGCATCGCCGGCGATACCATCGGCATCCGTCTGGATAACTTTAATAAAATAAATTTTGTTGGCGGTGAGGCCGGTGATCTCACAGAATCTTTTGTGTACCATATTGCCATCTTGATCCATAATATCCTCATGCCCGACACCCTCGGCGATCGATAGGCAAGCGGCCGGCGTAGTATAGCCGGTGCTCTCCCATAGTGAATATGAAAATGACGTCGTAGAGCTGCCATTGTTATCATCGGCAAAAATAATCGTGGCGGTAGCGGTAGTCGCGCTGGTGATAGAGGCGGCGGAGTGCTGAATAAGCGAGCCATTCCAATTCGCCGGAAGTATATATAATATGGCGCCGATACTACCATGCATACCGGAATAACCAGACAAGACGCCATTGTAAGTCTGGGTAAACATATAGGTCTTCTGCACCGTTGGCGCCGGACCATAATATTCAAACGAATAATCGACGGCCGGATATGCGCCGGAGTTAATCGTCGAAGTCGACTGCGCGACATATGTGGTGCCCTCGACCATGATGCCAGGGGTCGGATTGTGATCGGTGAGCGCTACAACCGAGGGAATCTGATCGCCACCGATGAAAGCCGAGCTGTCTGATTCACGAAAACGAAAAATGCCGTTCGTGGTGGCGTTTTGTTTATCCAAATAAACGAACTGCGTAGTGGTGTTGGAGCCAAGAGCGCGACCGGCGCAAGTTTTCAGAGCCACGCCGGTACAGTCAGTCACCGCGAGACTCACCCGATCTCCAATCGCGATCACGCCGGTATTTACTATCTGAATGCGTAAGATAGGATCGGTATCGCTACCGTGGCTCGAACCAACCTTTATAGATATGGCGCTATCCTCAGCCGTACTCCCGCGCCTGCCCATCACCGCGGAGACTGACCTGTCGAGACCCCAAGCCCAGTTGTGCTGAAGCCCGACCGCCGCACTCGCCCACCAATAATCCGATAAAACCCCGACAAAAATAAAGATAAAAACTGCTAAAAATTTCAAGATTGTTCTAAAATCTTTTCTAATTAAAGCACCTACATTAATTTTTTTCATATTCGAAGTGAGTGAGTGAGACCTCTCCCTGCCCTCTCCTCTGTGGAGGCGAGGGTCGCGTCCCTCTCTCCTTCACAAAGGAGAGAGCCGGAGAGAGGTAGATGTCTGGCTTACCGTCAATCGGCCGCCCTATATCCTAAATCCTATATTCTATATTCTATTCAATTAATCAGCGTTGATATATTTCTCTATCGTACAAGACATCATATCGAAAGTACCGGTATTTGCCCAGATTTTCGCATATCGAGGCTCGCCGGCAATAAACGCATTGTTGGTAGCTACCGCCACGATCGGAACGTTGGCGGAACTCGTAACAGTATATGTCGTCATCCAATTTGTCCCATCTCCAAATTGAATACTGGAGGTAGCGCGCGTCCCGCCGGTGGATGTATTAAAGCAGGCGATATTCTGCCAGGTCTCGCCTCTCATAGCTAATCCAAGCGGGATCGTCGTAGTGCCGGTCAGATTAAGAGTAGAGGAAGGCACGGCGAATGATGCATCGCGATATGGGGTAAGCGTGGTAGTCGCGGTGCCATAATAACGCAATTGATTGGAGGTTGTGTCGATCCCGATTTCACCGAGCGACACCGTAAGCAAGGTCGCGGAATTAGGAATTTTCAATAGCGTGGCGATAATAGATTGATTGGACCAGAAATTTGTAGAAGTGACTGAAGTGCCGGTAGCGGTGGCGAAAGTGAGGGTGCTCGAGACAGTCAACCCACCACTAGCAACAAAGAGTACCGTGCTAGTAATCGACGACCCAAAAGCATTCACCATGAAAATATCCGTACCGATAGGATTTTCAACCCCAAATGAACCAACGACATCTAAAGTCTCCGCGCTCGTGTCAGTGAAAGCCGTCCCTGCTGGGCCAATGGTGGTTGTGACAAGGTTAGCCCAGGCTGAAACGTAGAAATTGGTGGTGGTAGCGTTGGTCATAGTTAATCCCCCGGTCATGGTGCCGCCGGTGAGAGAGAGGAAAGTCGAAGTGGCGAGAGCGGGATAGGCGACGCCGAGGAAACTACTGGTGGCAAGACTTGGGTAAGCGACACCGAGGAAGGAGCTCGTTGCCAGACTTGGGTAACTGACACCGAGGAAGGATGAAGTGGCGAGGGCGGGGTAAGCGACGCCGAGGAAAGAGCTCGTCGCGAGAGCCGGGTAAGCCACGAAGAACGGGTCAGTTTCAGTTACCGTATTGGTAATCCACTTGGTTGATGTTCCGGTGGAAGAGAGTACCTGCCCGCTTGATCCCGGCAATCCCAGCCAATCGGAGAGTTGGCCGGCAATCGCAAAGTTGGTAGTGGTGGCATTGGTCATGATTAACCCCCCGGTCATCGTGCCACCGGTGAGAGACAGGAAAGTCGAAGTGGCGAGAGCGGGATAGGCGACGCCGAGGAAACTACTGGTGGCGAGACTTGGGTACCCGATGCCGAGGAATGATGAAGTGGCGAGGGCCGGGTAAGCGACGAATATAGGGTCGGTCTCGGTGACGGTATTGGTAATCCATTTGGTTGAGGTGCCGGTGGAAGAGAGCACCTGCCCGTTCGTTCCCGGCAATCCCAGCCAATCAGAAAGTTGGCCGTTGATGGCGAGGTTGGTGGTGGTGGCGTTCGTCATAGTGAGGCCGCCCGTCATCGTGCCGCCGGTGAGAGATAAGAAAGTCGAGGTGGCGAGGGCGGGATAGGCGACGCCGAGGAATGATGATGTGGCCAGGCTTGGGTAAACGTTAAATGCCGCGGCTGAGGCGAATGACGAAGTGGCGAGAGCGGGGTAGCCCACTCCGAGGAATGACGAAGTGGCCAGGCTTGGATAGCTAGAGTTTAGATAATTCAAACTGGTGGAGGCGGCGATGGTGAGGAAGGTTGAGGTGGCGAGCGAAGGGTAAATGTTAAAAGCTGAGGCTAAGGCAAACGTTGAAGTGGCCAGGCTTGGATAGCTAGAGTTTAGATAATTCAAACTGGTGGAGGCGG
>JBBTSL010000008.1:5208-6598 GCA_038064745.1 Patescibacteria group bacterium
CGATGGTGAGGAAGGTTGAGGTGGCGAGAGACGGATAAATGTTGAAAGCTGAGGCCGAGGCGAATGATGAAGTGGCGAGCGCCGGGTAATCAAGCCCAAGATAATTCAAACTGGTTGAGGCGGCGATCGTGAGAAAAGTTGAAGAAGCCAGACTTGGATAACTGGAATTTAGATAATTCAAACTGGTCGAGGCGGCGATCGTGAGGAAGGTGCTCGAGGCCAAGGCCGGGTAACTAACTCCGAGGAATGACGAGGTGGCGAGTGATGGGTAACTGTTGTTTAAATAATTTAGGCTGGTCGAGGCGGCGATGGTGAGGAAGGTTGAGGTGGCGAGAGAAGGGTAAATGTTGAAAGCCGCTGCTGAAGCGAATGATGAAGTGGCGAGTGATGGATAACTCAAATTTAGGTACGACAAACTGGTAGAAGCGGCTATCGTGAGGAAGGTGGAGGTGGCAAGACTTGGGTAAACGTTAAATGCCGCTGCTGATGCAAACGAGGAAGTAGCCAGCGAAGGATAACTTGAGTTTAAATAATTCAAACTGGTGGAGGCGGCGATGGTGAGGAAGGTTGAAGAGGCTAGACTAGGGTAAATGTTGAAAGCGGCGGCGGAGGCGAATGATGAGGTGGCGAGACTTGGATAGCTTGAGTTTAGATAATTAAGACTGGTTGAGGCGGCGATGGTGAGGAAAGTAGAAGTGGCGAGAGACGGGTAAATGTTGAATGCTACAGCTGAGGCGAAAGATGAGGTGGCGAGGGCGGGATAATTAAGACCAAGATAGCTTAAGCTGGTGGAAGCTGCGATTGTGAGGAAAGTGGAGGTAGCAAGTGACGGGTAAATGTTGAAGGCTGAGGCCGAGGCAAACGATGAAGTGGCCAGAGAAGGATAGCTGGAATTTAGATAATTCAAACTGGTGGAGGCAGCGATGGTGAGGAAAGTGCTGGTCGCGAGGGCCGGATAACCGACTCCGAGGAATGATGAAGTGGCGAGGGATGGATAGCTGGAGTTTAAATAATTAAGACTGGTGGAAGCAGCGATGGTGAGGAAGGTTGAGGTGGCGAGAGAAGGGTAAATGTTGAAAGCCGCTGCTGAGGCGAATGACGAAGTAGCCAGAGAAGGATAACTGGAGTTGAGATAATTCAAACTGGTTGAGGCGGCGATGGTGAGGAAAGTTGAAGTGGCCAGGGATGGATAGCTGGAGTTTAGATAATTCAAACTGGTGGAGGCAGCGATGGTGAGGAAGGTTGAAGTGGCGAGAGCCGGATAGGCATTAAAGATAGATTGGGCCAGGAATGTCGAAGTGGCCAGAGATGGATAGCTGGAGTTTAAATATGCCAAACTGGTGGAAGCGGTGATAGTGAGGAAGGTCGAAGAAGCGAGACTTGGATAACT
>JBBTSL010000009.1:0-7160 GCA_038064745.1 Patescibacteria group bacterium
GCTGCTCGGGATCCACTATCTTCAGATGATTAATATGAAGGTTGATTCAGCCTCCAATATCGATCAGACGATCGCTGAGGTAACCTCAGTAATGAACGAACGTCATCGCGTGAAGTCGGAAAGCGATGTAGATTTCACGGTGAGAAATATCGCCGATGCTGTAAATATTCTGACTACTATCACTGACGCGCTCAAAATTTTCCTGGTTTCGATGGCCGCGATCTCGCTGTTGGTCGGAGGTATCGGCATCCTAAATATTATGCTGGTAACAGTGGCGGAACGCACTCGTGAGATCGGCCTCCGGAAGGCAGTCGGCGCGACGAATGGCGCCATCCTCAGCCAGATGTTGTTTGAGGCCGGGATTCTCACGTCATTGGGCGGGGTATTTGGTATTATTTTTGGGACGATCATCTCATATATATTAGCGTTGCTGATGCGCCACCTCGGCTATGACTGGGCGTTTGTTATTTCTCTCACCTCGGTCGCGCTTGCTATCACAGTTTCTATTTTGACCGGTGTAATTTTCGGTCTTTACCCGGCATTCAAGGCGGCGCGCCTCGATCCGATCGATGCCTTACGATATGAATAAAGTCGAAAGTCTAAAGCTAAAAGTCTAAATGTCCGCCTATGTTTGCACCTCTCAAACAATCAGTGAAGGCGCTGCGGAGCAACCTTGGCCGAACGATTCTTACCACCCTCGGGATCGTGATTGGTATCGCCACGGTTATTTTAGTTTTATCGGCCGGCGCCGGGTTTAGAGGGTTGATAAATTCTCAGGTGGACGCCCTCGGCAGTAACACCCTATTCGTCGAGACACGCGTCCCTCCGACTACGAAAAATCGTAATGCGGGAGCGACACAGGCGGATACCGGTCGCGCCGGCTCGTCGGTAGCCATCACATCATTTAAGCTGAGCGACCTCGAGGCGATAATGAGGCTCGGCAATATTAAGAACGCCTACGGCATGGTCACCGGGATCGGCGTCGCCAGCTATCGGAATACCGCCAAAAGTATTATATATTATGGCGCGTCGGCATCTCGATTTGAAATCGATAAAGGCACTCTAAATAAAGGAAGATTTTACCTACCATCGGAAGACAATAGCGGCGCTCAAGTGGTAGTATTGGGATCGAAAATTGCCGGCGACTTATTTGGCGCGGATGATCCGCTGAAGAAATTAATTCGAATCGGCAATCTGAATTTCGAAGTAGTCGGTGTTTATAATCCGCGCGGCGGCATCGGCGGGGGAGGGGCTGATACTGATAGTAATATTTATATGCCGCTCGGCACCGCCCAGAAGAAGATGCTTGGCATTGATTATCTCCTCATTGGCATCGTCGAACTTGTAGACGTAAATGGCGCGGACGCTACCGCCGAAGAAATAAAAACCTTGCTGAGGAGAAATCACAAAATTACCGATCCGGCCAAGGATGATTTCTTCGTGATGACCCAGGCTGAGGCGCTCGGGACATTCAATACAATTTTCGGCGGCATCACCGCGCTGCTCATCGCGATCGCCTCGATCTCGCTGGTAGTCGGAGGCGTTGGCATTATGAATATTATGTATGTGGTCGTGACCGAGCGAACCTCGGAAATCGGATTGAAGAAAGCGCTTGGCGCAA
This sequence comes from Patescibacteria group bacterium, assembly GCA_038064745.1. GTDB lineage: Bacteria > Patescibacteriota > Patescibacteriia > Magasanikbacterales > GWA2-37-8 > JAKANM01. The sequence goes on from JBBTSL010000009.1 coordinate 1,622, forward strand.
AAAATTCGGATATCTTAAATGAGTTCCTTATCGAGTCGGTATTGGTGACGGTGCTCGGCGGAATTATCGGGATTATTTTTGGGGCGTTTCTCGGCTGGATAGTTTCGCTTATTGCGACGCGGAGTGGCCTTACCTGGGTATTTAGCGTCCCACCCTATGCGATCGCGGTCGGGTTTGGCGTATCGGCTGTCATCGGCATCAGCTTCGGAGTTCTCCCGGCTAGAAGCGCGGCGCGACTTGATCCGATTGAGGCGTTGCGTTACGAATAGTCTAAAAAATGAAACACCCCGCCTTTTGGACGGGGGTGATGCTGCGACCGAGGTCGCCGGTGTTACTTCTTGAGCTTCTGTCCAGTCATTGCCTCTTCCTTCCGGACGCGTTTTGGCTGCTGCTGGTAGCGGCGCCGGATCGTGATCCAGTCGATGATCCTGTCGACATGGTTTGACTCCGAGTTCAGGAACTCAGTGATGAGTGCGTAGACTACGAACACTGCAAGTAAGATCACAAGCGAGAGTAAAACGTGCATGGTGGCAGAACCTTCCTTTTGTGGGTGTTGATTTGCGGCCGCGGCTTATTCCGCGGAAAGAAATACAACGGCTTATATTACCATATTTTTGGGGGATTGTCAAGTGTCTCATTGGGTGCTAAAGTAAGCCATATATGTCAACGGATACCCAAGCAATCAAGGATCGACTGGACATCGCCCAAATCATCGGCGAGTATGTGACGTTGAAGAAGGCCGGCGTGAACTGGAAGGCCTGCTGTCCGTTTCATCACGAGAAGACGCCATCATTCATGGTCCAGCCGGATAAGCAATTTTGGCATTGTTTCGGTTGCGGCAAAGGCGGCGATGTTTTTACTTTTATTCAGGAGATTGAGGGTCTGGACTTTGTCGAGGCGCTGAAACTTCTGGCTCGTCGCGCCGGAGTCGAGATCGACACCCAGCGGAGCGAGGTGGATGCCAGCCTACGGAACAGAGTGCTGGAAATAAATACTGCGGCTGCAAATTTTTTCCATCACTTTCTCCTCGAGATTCCCGGCGCGGGGCCGGCGCGAGAGTACCTTGATCGGCGTGGATTAAAAAAGCAAACGATCATCGATTGGCAGATCGGATTTATTTCCGAGCAGTGGGATCTGCTTACCAAATATTTAGTGAAGAAAGGCTTCGCGATCGACGATCTGGTATCGGCTGGCCTGACCATCAAGCGCGACGGCGCGGACGCGAAGAGCGGCCGGGGGTATTATGATCGTTTTCGAGGCCGCGTAATGTTCCCGATATCGGATACGCACGGCAATGTGGTGGGCTTCACCGGACGCGTCCTGGTGGAGACGGAGAATTCCGGCGGGAAGTATGTTAATACTCCCGAGACAGTCCTGTATGAGAAATCGCGGATCCTATACGGGATTCACAAAGCCAAAACCGAAATAAAATCCGCGGACCTAGCGATACTGGTCGAAGGTCAGATGGACGTGATCGCCTGTCATCAGGCCGGCATGAAGAATGTCGTGGCCGCTTCCGGCACGGCCTTGACCATTGAGCAGGTTAAACTTTTAAAACGTTATACAAGTAATGTCGCAATGGCATTCGATGCGGATAGTGCTGGACAAAAGGCAGGCAAAAGAGGAAGAGAAATCGCGACTTTAAAGGCAAATAGAGAAACTAACGTTCAGGCAGGGGCTATAAGTTGGACCGAAAATGTTGTAGAGGCGGGATTGAATGTAAAAATAATCATCATTCCAGAAGGTTCCGGTAAAGACGCTGATGAATGTTTAAAAAAAGATCCAGCGATATGGTTTGATGCTGTGAAAAATGCCGTCGGGGTAATGGAGTGGTATTTTAAAGTGACGTTAGGCGGTTTGGATAAAAATGATTTTAAAAAGAAGCGACAGGCAACGGAGATATTACTTGATGAAATAGTACGGATTCCGAATGGTGTTGAACGGGATGAGTGGCTGAAGAAGTTGAGTGATGAGCTATCGATTGATATAAATGTTTTGCGCGAGGAATTAAAAAAAACCAAAATAAAGAAAGCTACTTCTGATAAAAAAGTTGAACCAGCGCGCGCGATTGTGATTCCCAAAAGTCCATATGAGTTTTTAGTAGAGGACTTCTGGTCGCTACTTTTGAAATACCCTGAAAATTATGAGCAGTTGCGTCCGATGCTGAGGGGCGAATTTTTTACTCAGACCGGTTTGTCTGCCCTTTACGGCGCAGTAGAAACACTGTATACTAATAAAAGTAAACTTGAGATTGATGAACTCAGAATAATTCAAATCGATACTGAGTTATCGATCGATCTCTTATTGCTACGGCCGGTCAAGGAATTTGAGCCGGTCGGCGTGGCGGAGATCAAAAAAGAACTTGTTGAAATCTTGCATCGAATAAAAGATAAGTGGCGAGAGATTCGCGGTCGGGAATTACAAAAAGAAATAGCTGACGCGGAAAAAAGCAAGGATCAGGACAAAATTACTAAGCTGATGTCAGAGTTGCAAAATTTACAATAAATTTTAATCCTAATTTTAGGACATGACTGCCAAGTCAAAAGGCTCCAAAAAAAATCGGAGCAAAAAATTTAAAAAACATTCCGCCAAGCGCGGAAAAAAAATCTCAGCCCAGAAGGCTGTTAACAAAAAAATTTCATCATCGGCCGCAAGGCGCGACGGAAAAAAAAACAAGAATCGCCGTTTTAAAAAGAGTAAAAAAATATTTCCTCTCGAGGAAGTAAAGGATCCTACAAACGAAAGTATCTGGGCGATAATAAAAAAGGGACGTAACCGCGGCTTCATTACCGAGCTTGAGCTGATGGCCGTGATGCCGCGTCCGGAATGCTACCTCGATTTGTACGAGAGCTTCCTTGAGCTCACCGAGAAGAATGGTATCTCGATCGTAGAGGGCGTGGGAGGCCTGCTCGGAAACAATCAGCAGCACGTCGAAACCTTGAAGCAATTTCAGGGTGAGCAGCCTGACATGGATGTTCCGTTTGATCTTGGGCAAATTTCTTCCGATTCGATCCAGATGTATCTTCGCGAGATTGGTAAAATTCCCTTACTGACCGGCGAGGAGGAGGTGTCGCTCGCCAAACGTAAAGAACGAAACGATCGCGCCGCTGAGCGTAAGCTTATCGAGGCCAATCTGCGCCTCGTTGTTTCGATTGCCAAGAAATTTGTCGGCAAGAGTCTGTCACTTCTCGATCTTATTCAGGAGGGCAATATCGGCCTCTTCCGCGCGGTGAAGAAATTCGATTACCGGAAGGGTTACAAATTTTCAACCTATGCCACCTGGTGGATAAGGCAGGCGATTACCAGAGCGCTGGCTGATCAGTCGCGCACAATTCGCATCCCCGTGCATATGGTTGAGACCATCAATCGTTTCCAGCAGATTCAGCGTCGCTTGCTTCAGGACCTCGGTCGCGATCCGACTCCCGAGGAGTTGGCCGCCGAGATGGGGGAGTCAGTCGAGAAGATTCATCATATCATCAAGATTTCTCAGGACACGATGTCGCTGGAGGTGCCGATCGGAGACGAGGATGAGGATACGCAACTCAGCGACTTCATCGAAGATGTAAAAAATATTTCGCCGGATCGTTCGGCCGGGTTGCAAATTCTGCGGGATTACGTTCGCGAGTCGATCAAGGATCTTCAGCCGAGAGAGCAGAAAATTCTCGAGATGCGATTTGGACTCGGAGACGGCGTGACCCATACGCTCGAGGAGGTCGGGCAGGAGTTCGGCGTCACGCGCGAGCGCATCCGCCAGATCGAAGCCAAAGCGCTCGAGAAGATTCAGCAAACCGGAATTATCAGCAAACTTCGCGATTATTAGCACCAACATGAAAATAATTTTGTCCGGCGGCGGGACGTTGGGCCCGGTCTCTCCACTTCTCGCGGTCGCGGAAATTTATCGCGAGCATGACCCGTCGGTGAATTTTTTGTGGGTCGGGACTAGCGATGGCCCTGAGGAAAAATTAGTGAGGGAGCGCGGTATCCCGTTTATAGCTATCGGATCAGGGAAGTGGCGGCGGTATCTGTCCCTGCTGAATATTGTCGACTTGTTTAAGCTCGCTGTCGCCTTCGTCCAATCGATAGTGATTTTGTCCAAGGAGAAGCCGGACCTGCTTATCTCCGCCGGCGGCTACGTAAGTGTTCCTCTGCACGCCGCGGCCGTCTTTTTCGCAATACCTTGCTGGGTGCATCAGCAGGATGTGGATGTGGGACTCGCGAACAGGCTGATGTATCCAACTGCCAGGAAAATTACGACCGCCCTCTCCGGTACGGCCGCGAAATTGCCGGCAAAGAAAACAGATTGGATCGGCAATCCGTCGCGAAATCTTACTGCCGGCGATCGTGAAGTAGCGAGAAAAAGATTTAATATCCCCGCGGGAGCTCCGGTAATTTTCGCATTCGGCGGTGGCACCGGATCCAATCATATTAATAAGCTCATTATTGAAACTCTGCCTCAGATCGATGCCACCTGGCAGATCCTACACATTGTCGGCAGGGAGCGCCTGAAGGAGCCGGCGCAGAAGGCCGCGGAGTTATTCCCAAATTACCATCCGTATGAATTTTTCACGGATGAGATGAAGGATGCTTACGCGCTGGCGGATGTAGTAGTCGCGAGAGCCGGCTTCGGAACTCTGACTGAGCTGGCGTCGCTTTCGAAGGCCGCCATAATCCTGCCGATGGTCGGCACCCACCAGGAGGATAATGCGCGTTATTTCGCGGAGGAGGGTGGAATTGTATCGATTGATCAAGTCGTCAGTAGCCTGAGACTTGCTCAGCTACTCAAAGAATTAATTGAGTCGGCATCTCGGCGCAGGGAATTGGGCGAACGGCTTCACGTGTTACTGCCGGTGGCGAGGGCGGAGAAGATTATTGAAATTATTGTCTCATTAACAAAAAAACGCCCACATTGAGAGAGCGTTTTCAGATTGGTTAGTTTTTAATTTCCGGTATTATTTCTATTTCAGGAAGATCTTTTTCGTCCACTAAGTCTCTTGGATCGATGAAATTTTCTCGCGCAACTGATAACGGTTTTTTCCAATCCTTTCCAACTTCGCCACTTGTTTGATTTGGCACCTTGGTTCCCGCTTCATGGATGTGAGCATCGTAGGCGGCGGCAGCGGCGTGCTCTTGCTGCATTCTTTTATGCTCCGGGCTGAGCTGTTTCATATCATTTTTAGAAAAAATTATGATTTTAATTTATCATAAAAGCATCCATCTGTCAACCGATTTGCTTGACTATTATTTAAAAAAATTAAGGAAAAGTAAATAAGAAGAGGCATCCTTGCGGATGCCTCTGGTGCTAATTCAGACGAACTCCTTTTTGTTAAGTTAACAACCTAGCACAGCGGTACTTTTTTTGCAATGGGTGATGTGGAAAACTCTAAATAAAAAAGGACCACGAATGTTTGCTTCTATCAGCACTAATTAGTGGAGATTCGTGCGTACATTAGTGGTTCATTTTTTGTGGGACGGCCGGGGCTCGAACCCGGGACCTTATCCTTAAAAGGGATCTGCTCTACCAGCTGAGCTACCGTCCCGT
>JBBTSL010000010.1:0-7967 GCA_038064745.1 Patescibacteria group bacterium
GGGTGTTTTGGTGTCTGACAATACGGTGGATTTTAGTCTTTATACTGCACGCAATGGTTGTAAAGCAATCGGCGGTCGTTTGCCTAATTTAGCCGAGCTTGCTTGTATTTATACCAATAGAGCTAGTTATGATGATTCTGGCGCCTTTCAGACCGACTTCTACTGGTCGGCTACCGAGAACACTGCGAGCAACGCGTGGCTCGTCGGCTTCAGCGGTGGCAGTCAGAGCAACGACTTCAAGACTAATGCCTACTACGTGCGTTGTGTTCGCGGGCAATAGGATTTTGTGGTAGCGTTTGGATTGTTTGGTTTTGGACACGGTTCACGTGGTTGTCCCCGCGGAGCGGGGTCGCTAAAAATTTTTTGAATAAATTTATGTGAAAATGAAAATTCAATACAGTCGCCAGATTCTCATTGGCGTAGCGTGGAAACGCGCGGCTTCTGAGAGCGATGAGCGAAACCTATTGCGCTCCGGTCACCCTTGAAATGAGGGTATTAAATGTCAGAAACTCTCTCCTCTTGGTTGGGGTTTCGGAGAATGGTCAAGTGCCGGAGTATATATTTCTTGTGGCGCCTTTCAGACCAACAACTACTGGTCGGCTACCGAGAACAATGCGAGCAACGCGTGGAACGTCAACTTCAGCAATGGCAGTCAGAACAACAACAACAAGACTAATGCCAACTACGTGCGTTGTGTTCGCGGGAAGTGGGGTAAACGATGAATTGAGCTAGTCAGTACGTTATAGACACGCTTGATTCGCGACTGTCATTCGAAGAAAGTAAAATTATGTATGCCGACCTCTCAACAATTGCCGCTTTATCACAAACTTTACCAATTGATCAAATTCCTATATGGCATCCGAAGTAATTTTGCGAAAGAATATAAATACACTTTTGGTGATGATGTGGTGGTATTGGCCTGGGGTTGTATTGACCTTTTTTTGGAAGCGAACAGTGGCGGTAAGGAAAAATATTTAAAAATCAGTATGCTTAGCGTGGAATTCGACAAACTTAAATTGCGTCTCCGTATGGGTCAGGAATTAAAACTTATTTCTATTGGTCAGTTCGCGCATTTGCAAGAAAATTTTATCAGTGACAGCGGCCGGATGATCGGCGGCTGGCTAAAAGAAAATTTTGCCAAAGCTTAGAGTCGTTTTAAATTTATTATGAGCGAGGTGTTAAACTATAAAAAATTATATCGGGCGTACCTCGATTGTCGCAAACACAAGCGCAGGACTGTTAACGCTTTGAAATTTGAATGGGATTTAGAGAGTAAACTGTCTAATCTTTTGGCTGAATTGCAATCGGGGGAATACGCGCCAGGCCGATCCACCTGCTTCGTAGTTGAAAATCCGACCGTCAGAGAAGTGTTCGCCGCTGACTTCAAGGATCGCATTGTTCATCATTTGTTAATAAATGAAATTGAAAAAGCGGGCGAAAGCGTTTTTATTTATGACTCATTTGCTTGTCGCAAAGGCAAGGGTACACATAAGGCTATCAGCCGACTTAAACATTTTACGCGCAAGATTACTGATAATTCTACGAAGGAATGCTGGTACGCCCAATTGGATATTTCCGGTTTTTTTATGTCAATAGATCATGATTTATTGTTTTCAATTTATGAGAATCTTGTGACCGGACAGAATAAATCTATGCAGTGGAAAAGGGATGTTCTTTGGCTTGCAAAAGTTATTGTTTATCATCGGCCGGTTGATAATTATTTCAAGAAAGGTGATCGTCGCCTTTTCGCGCTGGTTCCAAAACAAAAATCATTGTTTGAAGCTCTACCTCAAAAGGGCTTGCCTATTGGCAATTATTCTTCTCAATTTTCCGGCAATTTGTTGCTGAACGGTCTAGATAATTTCATTAAACGATCATTAAAATGCGAGTATTATGCGCGGTATGTGGATGATTTGGTGGTGCTTTCCGATGATTTGCCAAAATTGTGGTATTATATAGGGAGGATACAAGAATATTTGGAAACAAATTTGCATATGAAACTTAATCAAAAAAAGACGAAAGTTAAAAGATTGAATGAGGGGTTGGATTTTCTGGGATATTTTATCAAGCAGGATTATTCCTTGGTTCGAAGGCGGGTGGTAACGAAGTTGAAATCAAAGCTGTATTCCATGAATATGGCGAACAATAGAGCGCCGGCAGATCAGATCCTGTCGGTCGTAAATTCTTATTATGGCCATTTTAGACGCGCGGCGAGCTATCATTTGCGTGAGGAAATTTATGAGAATCACTTGGGAAGATTGAAAGAAAAATTTGTTTTGGCGGAGGGGTGTGGATATTTGGAAATAAAAGTACAGAATTAATATGGAAGAAACAAAAATCGCTTTGTTCAAGGGTAAACAAATTCGCAAGACTCTACATCAAAAAGAGTGGTGGTTTTCGATTTTGGATGTTGTTAGGGGATTAACTGATAGCCCTGAACCCAAAACATACTGGGCCAAAATGAAGGAAAGAGATAAGGAGATGTCTCAACCGTTCCCATTTTGGGAACAGTTGAAGATGTTGGCTGAAGATGGAAAAATGCGCGAAACAGATTGTGCTAATACCGAAGGAATGTTCCGTATCGTGCAATCCATCCCATCTCCAAAAGCCGAACCATTCAAACGCTGGCTAGCAAAAGTTGGTTACGAACGAGTGCAAGAAATTGAAAATCCGGAGTTGGCCACGAAGCGGACAAGAATGTTGTACAAATTAAAAGGCTATCCTGACAGCTGGATTGAGAAACGAATGCGGGGGATAGAAATTCGCGAAACTCTGACCGATGAATGGCAAAAACATGGTGTTAAGGAACAGAAAGAGTATGAAATTTTAACCGCTGAAATCGCTCGCGCGTCCTTCGGTGTCACACCAAGTCAGCACAAGAAATTAAAGGGGCTGAAAAGAGAAAACTTGCGTGATCATATGAATGATCTGGAGTTAATTTTTTCGATGCTGGGCGAAGCGGCCACTACGGAAATAACCAAAACCGAACATCCCGATGGATTTGTGGAGAACAAAAAGGTTGCGAGGCGCGGCGGTGGAGTAGCTGGAGTAGCTCGACTTAAAATGGAAAAAGAAACGGGCAAGAAAATAGTCAGTAAGGGCAATTATTTGTCGATTGCTAAAAGCAAAAAGGAGTTGGAGTAGCTCAAAACATATGCATTTAGGATAGTCAATTGTCCTAAATCATATATAAATTGGCAACTGGAAAGTAAGTCGTATGTTAAAGAGTAACGAAAATTTGAAAAATTTCAAAAAAAGCGCAATGTTTCTTGGTATTGGATTTTTGGCCGGAATGTTTTTCTTGTTCCTCCCGAGCGACGCGGCCAAGGCCTATACTCCTACTTCTACCTCTGGAGTCTTTACATCTACCGTGAATGATTATGGTTTCAAAGTCGCCTATGGTACGTTCAATTGGAACGACACCAACGTGGCCTCGACCAGTGTCACGATGCGCGTAAGGGCTGGCAACGTCGCGACGCCGGATGGCACCTGGACCAGCTGGGCAAGTATCGCGAAGGGCGGTGATTTGTCGGCGCAAAATGGCAATCAATATCTTCAATACGAAGCCACGCTCTCTACGGTTGATTCTGAATATATCCCAAGCCTCGACGATGTGACGGTCACCGACTGGCAAGGCCAGATGATTTCTACTCCATATAATACCAAAAATTCTCCCGTTGCCTTGACGACGCTGGCCATCACTCGCACCCTCCCCGGCACAGCGCAAATATATTTTCAAATCAGAACTTCGCCAGACAATGTTACCTGGTCTAGCTGGTGCGGGCCGGACAATGCTAGCTCGGGCTGTTCTACCACTACCTACTTTACCGCTTCCGGAGGGGAGGCAATCGATGCGGATTCCACGGATCGGACAAATGATATGTGGGTTCAGATCAAAACCATTTTAGTCGGGGACTATACCAACAACACTTCTCCGACGCTTACAGGAGTTACGCTAAATTATGATACTCAACTTTATTCGACCGTTTTTACCTCCTCGATTGCCGACCTTGGCGGTAGGGTAAATTTCGGGACCACCACCTGGAACTCCACTACCACCGCCGCCTCACTTGATTCGATCACGATGCTGATGCGTTTTGGTAACGCGTCTGATCTAAGCGACGGTAGCTGGGTCGCGGTGGTGAACAGTAGCTCTCTCGCCGCGTATTCCGGCAATCGCTATGTGCAGTACGAGGCGACACTTGCTACCTACAATACCTATGATACGATCGACAGTTTCGCGCTCAATGACGTCACAGTTAACTATGCTTCATTCCCAACTTCCACCTCACTCATCTCCTCGATGTATGACGCTGGTGATTCGGCGAATGTTATTGACAGTATTGCGTGGGTGTCATCCACTTACCAAGCTGGCACGGAAATAAAATTCCAGCTTCGCTCCGGCTCCTCTACCACCACTCTGTCGGCGGCTTCTTGGGCCGGCCCCGATGGCACCGCCAGCACCTACTTCACAGATGCGACCGGTGCGGAGAATACCAGCTCGACGATGCGTGACGGCGTAGATGACGAGTGGATGCAATATAAGGCGTATTTTGTTTCTGATGGCCTAAATTCGCCGGGGCTGACCGGTGTTACGCTTACATATCTAGTCAACGCCGCGCCTGAAATTCGCAACGTCACTGCTTCGCCCAACTCTAACGGTACCGTGACTATTTCGTGGGAAGTGAAAGATATGGATACGGCAACCGACAACGGTAGTGTCAATTCCACCACGCCTAGTTTTCAGTATTGTGTGAATGGTGGCGATACTTGTTATGACCTTACTAATGCCGCTCTCTCTGCCGGCGCGACTTCCTCAAGATACACTGCTACCTCTACCTGGAGTCCGTACTCTGTCATTTGGACACCCGCCTCGGAAAGTTTTCTCGGCAACACCACCTACGACGCCACAGCCAAAGTAAAAGTTACCGTTAATGATTTGCAAGCCGCCAATAATACCGCTGTAACCTCCAGCGCATCATTCTCCCTCGACACCACTCCGCCAAACGGCGCTACTCTCGTCGTCGACGCTTCATCCACTCCGGCCGTACTCACTCTCTCGGCATATGATGCCGCGACTACTATTACAGTGAGATACGCCACCTCCACCGACACTCTCGCCGCTATGTCATATGAATCATTTACCAAGCCTACCTCCACCAAAACTCTCACGCTCACCGATCCTGCCACCGTCTACGCGCAATTCAAAGACCCAAGCGGCAACCAAACCTCGGTGATCTCCGTCACCACCCCGGTTACTCCCGCCAACATGATGGCCCAGGATACCTCGAACCTTATCGTCTCACCGGCTGAATATCGCCTGTTCATCGCCTGGAAGAAAGCCACCTCTCCCGCCCAGGGATCATTTGGTGCCTACCGCGTCTATCGCTCCACCGACCAATCCAGTTGGACGCTTCTGTCATCCGTTACCGATATTAATAGTAATTTCTCTACTGACAGTTCACTGTCATTAAATTCCGACGTCTATTACAAAGTCACCAACGTCGATTCACTCGGCAACGTCTCGTTCACATCCGCCATCGTTCACGGTATTGCGAACGGTATCCAGGATGCTGGCGAGGGTGGGGGAGGCACAGCCGCCGCTCCGACTATCACGCTCATCGCCACCTCTAGCATCGACGCCTCGAATGCCACGATTGCCTGGAACACCGCGACTGGCGAATTATCAAATTCCACGGTCGGCTACTCATCCACCGCGGGAGTCTTCTCCAGCCAGGTCACGGTCGCGAGCTATGTCGATCAAGATGCCGGCATCGGCGAGCACCAGGTCTACCTCTCCGGCCTCACCCCAAATACTACCTACTATTTCGCCGTCTCCTCCACCAACTCCAGCGGCAATTCCGGCCGCGACAACAATGGCGGCAATGGCTACACTTTCTCCACTACCGATGGCCCCCTTATCAACCCCGGCCCCTCGGTATCAAGCGGATCCAATCGCTCCGTCACCATCACCTGGGGCACTGATACCGCCTCTGATTCCACTATCTTCTTCAGCACCTCCACTTCCTTCGCTGTCTCCTCCTCCACCACGGATAGTTCATCAGTTACCACTCACTCAGTTACTCTCAATAATTTAAATACATCTACCAAATATTACTACTACGCCCGTAGCATCGACGGCTCCAGCAACGTCAACACCGACCGCAACGTCGTCTCTGGTGTTCCAAATTATTACACTTTCAACACTTCGAACGACGTCACTGCCCCGACCTTCTCTGGTTTCACTACCACGGTTGCTACTACCACGGTTAATATTGACTGGACTACAAACGAAGATTCTTCTTCACAGATCGAATACGGTACTACTACTGCTTACGGTAGTACCACCTCCAATGATAGCGCGCTCACGCTTCGGCACGGCGCTACGATTACCGGCCTCACCGACAGCACTCTCTATCACTACCGCGCATTATCGAGCGACGCTAACGGCAACGCCGGCACCTCGGGCGACCAGACCTTTACCACCCTCGCCCAGGCCGATATTATTCCGCCGGTTATTTCTGGTTTGACCACATCTAGCATCGCCCTCACCGCGGCGACCGTCTCTTGGAGTACCAACGATCTGACGAATGGTACGGTCGACTTCTGCGTCACCAGTACCTATGGCTCCCTGATGGGTTCGCTCTATGATTAAACCAGCAGCTCGCACTCCATCACATTGACCAGCCTCCTGCCAAACACGCTCTACTATTTCCGCGCCAACTCCGCCGACCCCTCTGGCAATGTCGCCTCCTCCACCGGACAATTTGTGACCGTTGCCGACACCACTCCGCCCGTCATCTCTGCAACTAGCACGATCGTCAATGACACCGCCGCCTTCATCAACTGGGCCACCGATGAGCTCGCCTATGGTTATGTGAACTATGGCCTCTCGGCTGACGCACTCACCAACCAGGTGGCGATCACCTCAACGACCAAAACATCTCACTCTCTGCCTATCACTGGCCTCACAATTCTAACCCCATACTTTTACCAAATCATCGCCGCCGACCCCTCGGCCAACACCACCACTGCTCCGACACTGTCCTTCACCACCCTCGCCGCCGGATTCCAGAATGTGACCGTGAGCAGAATTATCGACAATACCCAGCCATCCGACAAACGCGCCCCCGATGTTAGCAACCTCAAAGTTACGGCCATCTCCGCCTTCGGCGCTACTGTTACCTGGGACACGGACGAGGACGGCAACTCGCTCGTTAAATATGGCCGAACAGTTAATTACGGTTCTCTCGCCGGCGATGAATCGACCTTTGGCTCAAGCCACAGTATCCCGCTCGTAAATCTGAATCCCGGTACCACTTACCATATTAAAGCTATTTCATTCGACAAGGGCGGGAATATTGGTGAATCTACTGATCAAACATTCACCACTCTCAACATCGATGGCACCATAGTGTCCTCGGTCGAGGAAGCGGTGACTAGTCAGGAGGAGAAGGATCGGGCGGCGAATGATTTCATGTTGGATAAATTAAAAAATGCCCCAACTCGTCTTCTGTCTAGTATTATAGATGCGCTTATAAATAATGAAGCATTCAAGAATGTTTCAGACGATGTCGCTGTTCGTAGCTTCGCTCAGTTCGCCAGCCAACTCGGCACCGCCCCCACCATCGTCGGTATCCGCCCCGAGGTCACTGTCCACGGCAACGCCGCCACCATCAAATGGACCACCGACAAAATCACGAACGGCATGGTGTCATTCGCGAAGGAGACAGAATATCTCGCCGGCTCCGATCACCCTTACACTACCACCATCGTCGATGGCGATACTCTGTCCAATATCCACACCGTCGAACTCACCTCACTCGACTCCGCCACCCGTTATCATTTCCAAGTTTTCTCCAAAGGCGAGATCGGCCCGTCCGGCAAGAGCGCCGATTACACCTTCGTCACCGAGGCGGTGTTACCGTCCGTCACCGACGTGAAGGTTACAAATATCAACGCCAATG
>JBBTSL010000011.1:0-4261 GCA_038064745.1 Patescibacteria group bacterium
TCCCTGCCCCACTCTGCCCAACAATGGACACAAACTCTCCGGGCTTAATATTTAAATTAATATCCTTCAAAACCGGCGCTGATGACTGATAATATTTTGAAACTCCTTGGAGGGTGATCATATGGGAATAGTATACCACAAAAAGAAAAAATCCCAAACCCCAATGTCCAATGACCAAAAACAAAATTACCAAAATTGGAAATTGGTAATTGTGATTTGGGATTTATTTGGTTGAGCCCCCTGTCAGAATCGGACTGACGTCTGTGGTTTACGATACCACCGTTCTGCCACTGAACTAAGGGGGCGTATGAATACAAAACGCGACCGTTTGGTCGCGTTATTGTATAGACAACCTCACTGATTGTCAACCTGCCTGCCGGTCCGCTTCGCCATAGCTTCAGCGAGGCGAGCAGGCAGGTCTGCTAATTTATATCGCATCCATGATATCGACAACCTCCTCTGGATAGGATGGCATAACGGTGCCATTGTAATACCAGAGGCGTTTCATCGTGGTCTGATCTTTGTAATATCTGGCAGTCCCCGGATTGAAGCCGCACAAATTATCACTGACCGTCTCGATCGCGTCTTCGAAATTGTAAAATTTTATTTTCGCTGACCCCCAGCCAAACGGATTATTGTATTGCATATGGAGACCACCGGATGATTCGCGAACGCCGATGGCTGGCAAAAGACGCCAATCAATGTTGCACTTCTCCGCTACGCGAACGAAAATCTCTCCGTTACCAGCGAGCGGCATGCCGCGTTTTTGAAAATAATTATCAATCCGTTCCGCGCGATCCAGAGCGACACTATTCTCGGCTGCTACGCTGCCTAGATACGCCATCGGATTGAAGGCGGTGGCAAGCTGGATAGCATTTCCTTTGGCAAATGAGCCGGACGGGACAACTAAGACAAGAGTAACTAATGTGCTGGCAATAAATCTGTAAGTCTTCATAATTTTTTTGATTAATTCATGTTGACCCGATTAAAAAAGATACCTATTTAATAGGTACCCCTCGTCAACACAACGGAAGAGTGTACCATTTTTTGACCATTCTGTCAATAGCTGAATGGCAACATTGGGCTTAAGTTAGCCTAAAAGATACTCCTAATTTTCGGCGGTATTGACATTTTTAAATTGAAAGGGGCGGCTCCACCCTGGTAGAATGGATAAACGGTCATAACAGACGCTCGTTGAAAAACTCAACCCCCGAGGTATACAATGCAAAGTCTTAGATTACGTTTTCGATTCGCATGTGTGGCTGTATCCAGCATTCTTCTGATGTCTTTCCCTTGCCAGGGGCACTCCCCCACGGATAAAGCACCAATCAAAACAAAAGATGGCGAGGTGCACGCGGGAAACCACCATGGTTCATTCACAAAGCAAGATATGGAGAATCTGGAGAAAATCTCCGCCCAGTATCGGAGTCGAGAGAATAAAAAAGAGGCCCTTCTTCGGGATATATTCATTCAGGCCAAGAAGCTTGGACCTGAGGCGCTTGAAGTTTACGAATTTCTAAAAGCGAACTTCATGACCCTCTGTAACGTTGATGGCGAGTTGGAACCGTATGACACCACCCGGCGCGAACAAATGGTCGGACTGTTCATCTTCATGGAAGACGACCTGGTAAGAACTCCCCAACTCGAAAAGATCCAAAACGAAAAGTTCGCCATCGCGCACGCCTTCATGGCCAAGGACTGGCCGGTGATGGTGGTGCAGACCGGTCACTTTCCGAAATTGACGATGGCGGTGGCAATCCTCAGAGAAGGGTTTCATGCGAGGCGCCTTTACACATTGCTAAAAAGCGGAAAAAAACCCACCGAGATGGAAAAAGCGATCGAGGATGTCCTCGCGCTAGAATTCGCCGCGAAGCTGATCTCCAAGATCGGCGGGAGTCGGTATGATGCCCTCATCAATGAGAATGTTGAGCAATATCTCAAAACCGATCTGCCGCTCTCCGGCCATGAAACGCGCGACTCGAAACAGCGCGGGGTAATCGGATTCATCACCGGATCGTCAACACTTACCGAACGCGAGCTTTTTTACAACGCGTTTCGTGTAGATACGAAATTCCGACAAATCGACCGATTTTTCACGGATCCGGTGGCGGCAACTGAGTATAAGGCAATGGTCTTTATGCGGTGGTGGGAAATCACTCTGTAAAAAAGACCGAGAACGTCTATCATGAACGCCGGGGGCTCCCACCTCCGGCTTTGCTTTTATAAACTTCTTTCTAACGCACCGTATTGACATTTTTTGTTTAATTGACTCAGTCTGACAGGTATAATGAAAAGAGTGTAATAGCACCTGTTCATTGAAAATTTCCGTAACCCAGCGAGGTAAATAACGAAAATTTGTTTTTGTCCCACCCCCCTACCCAGAGGTTTGTCATGAGTAACTACAGATTCACGATGATTAGTTTGACCGTTGTTGCTGTCCTTTCGAGTTTCGGATGCGCCCACCAAGGCATAGCGAGGCAAATTGATCCCAGCGCGCAGACAAGCGACAATGATGAGCGGCTGGCAAAAAGAGACGCCGCGTATCAGCTGCGAAACGAGCTGAAGATCATGATGCTCTCGGATCTCAAAATGCTATTCGAAAAGACAAACGAACCGAAGATTCTCAAAGTCAGCGAATTTCTCGATGCGAACCTCGTCACCTTCATCGATTACGACAAAAAAATTGTCCGATTGGACACAGCGCCGAGGGAACACACCGTCCTCTTTTTCATTTTCATGGGCGATGAACTCAAGAATTCCCCGCATCTCGCCGGCATGATGCCCCCAGATGGCGGATGGGGATATGTCATGCCGTTCGGACCAACGCCTGCCACAACGATTCCGCTTATGGTGGTCTCGACCTTGCGTCCTTCGAGACTCGTAAATGCCCTTCTCATGCTACAAGCCGGAGAGCGGGCGATGTGGCTCTACACCTTGCCGAAGGATGGAAAAAAGCTTGCCGATCTCGAGATCGCCCAAGTTGAAGTTTTCATCCATCAACATCTGATGAAGGCAATGGACAAGCTTGGCGGAGAAAAGTACGCAGAACTTGTCGAGGAGATAATCAACGTCCTGGAGGGAAGGGTGCCGGAATTGAGCCGCGATGACTCGGCCAGGATGGTCAATCGCCAGCAAGCTGTTATTGATGAGATTTTCGAGAAGCCCGGTAAATTCGAGCGAGGTTTTATTTGGAACGAACTCGTCCTGGAAGCGAAGTTCAGGCTAATCGATCGTATTTTACTTCCGGATAAAAGATCGGCCAACGACGCCAAGGCTCAGATATACCTGGACGACATCAGGGCAAGTGAAAAAAAATAGGCTCGCTTAGGCGCGCGAACGCCGGGGGGGTTAAAATCCTCCGGCGTGTCTCATTTTTTCTCCCCACCACCGAGGAATGAATCATGAAAAGTTTTCTTGCAGCCGTAAGGATTGCAACTTCAGCGCTACTGCTGCTCACGCCTGCCAATGGGGACACGGACACCGGATACAGGAACCTATCGCGGGATGACACGATTGACGCGATTCTGCGAAGGCTTGATCCGACCGCGAAGGAAAATGACGAGTCCAGCCTGGAGTACACGCTGAAAATTCGCGAACTTTGGCTCTCGGCCGGAGATTTCGTTGCCGAGGAATGTGGCGAAAAGTTTGCCGCTGATGTCATGGCATACCTGCGAACGGCCACCCACATCGCCAGACCAAGTGGTGAGAACGGGGAAACAACTGTCTTTGGGGATCCCGACGACAAACAGAAACACCTCGTCATGGTAATCGTAACAGCGACGGATTTGACGAAATACCCCGATCAGGCAAAGGCCCTTGAGCCAGCGCCTGCAATCGCTCTATTCCTCGCGCTCAAAAAACCGGCTCTCCCACTCATAGTGCTACGTCACACCGACCAGATCAGTGAAAAATGGCGTGGTATTTTACTGCTTCATAGCGGAGGCCTTGCCAAAGATTTCGCCGATCAAGCCTACGACTCTGGGGGCGGATCTTACGGGCCCGCCGAGAGCGAGGTAAAGATTCATGGCTTGGAGAATAAGCTAATGAGTAAGCTGGGCGGAAGACGCTACAGCAAACTGCTCATGAGGTACGTGCGTGGAGTGCGCGAAAAAAAGGGTTCATTGGTGATCCCGGGCGGAGGCCACTACGACAAGCGGCTCGATGAAGTTTTTGGGCCGGCGTATTCCGAAGCAGAACGCGCGAGCCGACAAGCTCACTTCACCGTAAACGTCGCTTTCCGATACCTTGAGATTCGCGACGC
>JBBTSL010000012.1:0-5727 GCA_038064745.1 Patescibacteria group bacterium
GTGTGCTCGAAGTGTGCTGACAATGAATTGTCCGCCATCTTGATTGTCCAGCC
Source organism: Patescibacteria group bacterium (assembly GCA_038064745.1). Taxonomy (GTDB): domain Bacteria; phylum Patescibacteriota; class Patescibacteriia; order Magasanikbacterales; family GWA2-37-8; genus JAKANM01. Next base: position 54 of record JBBTSL010000012.1, read on the forward strand.
ATCGGGCATCGTCACCACTCGCCAATCGCCAATCGCGATCATCGGCTCGATCGCGGCTACCATGCCGGGTTCAAATTTCATTGATTCTAAATTTTTGTCATAATAATTTGGAATATAGGGATCCTCGTGCACCGCGTGGCCTACTCCATGGCCGACCAGGTCGCGCACGATCCCATAGCTCCCCTCCGACTTCACGTATGATTCAATCGCCCTACCTACACTCGCGACCGAATTGCCGGGCTTCACGGCTGCCAATCCCTTTTCAAGTGATCTCCTCGTAACATCAAGCAGCTTCCTTGTCTTATCAGAAATATTACCAATCGGAACGGTCAAGGCGGTATCAGTAATCAACCCATCAGAGACTGGCCACTGCATCCCAATATCAATACTGAAAATATCGCCATCTTTCAAAATAACATTTTTCCTCGGAATACCGTGGACGACCTCCGTATTCAAAGAAGCGCAGATGGTCGCCGGAAATGGACGATCTGAAACATGAGTTTTGTAACCTTTGAAGGCTGGTTTCCCGCCGGCTTTTCGGATTAATTTTTCAGCTTCCTTGTCGATCTCGAAGGTTGAAACCCCGGGTCGACAAAGAGCGGCAAGCATCTCAAGGACCTCACCCATTCTTTTCCCTCCCTCAATAAGATTTTTTATATCTTCCTCAGATTTAAATTTCATATTTGTAATTGTATTGCGACTAGACCTCATCCTAACCTTCTCCTTGAAGGAGAAGGAAGTGTCGTTTCCCCTCTCCTTCAAGGAGAGGCGGGGTAAGGTCTTGCATTCACATTAAAACCTTTTCGATTTCTTTGAAAACTTCTTGAATCGATTTCATGCCGTCAACTTTTCTGAGTAATCCCAAAGCCTGATAATAATTCCGGATTGGCGCGATTGCTTCGTTACCCTGAACCCTCAATCTCCTATTAATTGTTTCCGGATTATCATCTGTCCTCTGACGGGCAGTCAAACGCTTCAGCGATTCTTCGGCAGAGATTGCAACCTCAATAACGATTACCTCATCCATTTTTCCCTTAGATTTAAAAAATTTCTGATACTCCTTCGCCTGGTCTAAACTTCGGATCGCGCCGTCAAGCACTACGCCATGATTATTTTCGAATAGGGATCCAAGCTTCTCAAACGCCAGCCTATAAATAAGTTCATCCGAGACAAGGTGGCCGATTTTCAAATTTTCTAATTCCTTTTTTTCTTCAGCCGAAAGATCGGCCTTCTGTCCGAGCGCGCGCAAAAGCTCACCGGTCGAGAGATGAAAATAGCCAAATTTTTTTGCCAAATTTTTAGCCTGCGTCCCCTTGCCCGACCCTGGTGCGCCAAGGAAAATAATAATCTTTTTCACACGTTCGTTATTTTATTTATCAAATTCTTGAAAATGTTCCACAAATATATCCATCAGCTTATGCTCATCAATCTTGCTGATTTTATTTTCCTGCTTGAGCTGATGAAGAGTGTTGTAGATCTGACGCAGGGAAATCTTACCGTCATTGCCCTTGCGCGCGATCAGGGCCGCCTCGACAATATCCTCTTCGTTATTATTCAAATTAGTCATCCGAAGAGCGTTAAAAATATGTTTAAATTTCTCAGTCGGAAAATGATGTTCAATTTGCGAGTATTTATCCGCTGGGGAGCTAAAAAAACCCATATGAATTCAATAAATTTAAGTAAGATTACTATAGCAAAAACAGGATGATTTTTCAAGCAGCAGGTGTATAAAAGTTAAGAGCCGGCGCCTCGAAGGCCCGGCTCGTAGAGCAGAATGTCTGCTCAGTTACCTTCCCCACTCCATGATTGCGTACGGATCCTCAACCGTCTCCATGGGATTAAATGGTTATTGGCTTAGAAATACCGGCACCAACACTCGCCAGGTACATGTAAGACCGGGCTCTTCGCGCCCGGTAATCCAGCATCCGGTATCATGGGAGAGACGCCGATGTTGAGCGGACCGCCCGAAGGTTCGCCGGTGCGAACGTCGGAGTTGACATCCACTGTCACTTGCTCGTACTCGCAGGCATCGTACCAATAAGGCGGCGTCCCCCTGGGGTCGCACCACCCCCCATCCTTATAGCATACTCCTCGACTGATTTGAGTGCAGTCATCAGTGAAATCGCTCTGGTCCGAAACGTACTTTTTGGCCCTCCATACGGTCTTCGAACTTGTCGCCTGCTTGCGATGTAAATCCTCAACTGACACCACAACGCCAATGACGAACAGCGCAATACAGACCATGATGAACCCTGAGAACTTATTCACAGCGTACCGTCCCATGTAAAGCCGCAGGATTGCGGCGTACTAACCAACCAAACACTACTGCAAAAACGGACTCCTGTCAAACCCAACCCGCCGATTTTGGCTTGTTTTGGGCAAATAGCAATTCGAATTCGAGCGTTTGAACGGTGAGCTGGCCAATTCGAGATGATTTCGAACGACCGGCGGGCATCTAGGCTGCCTCGCGGAGCCGCATGCCCGCCAGTGAGAAATCATCCGAATTGGCGCGAACCGTTCAACAGCGAGTAGTTTTTGGTTACTTTTTTCTATAAAAAAGTGACCGGACCGGCGCGGAGCCGGGTAATTGGTGATTGTGGATTCCCGATCCTGGTCGGGAATGACAAATAAAAAAGCCATCCAATTTGGACAGCCTTTTCTAAAGTTCTATTTAAATCGTATCGTACTCATGCATCGTCAGCTGCGACTCTACCTGTTTAGCAGTCTCGATCGCTACCGCGACGACGATGAGGAGACTCGTGCCGCCGATTCGAAGGCTTGCGCCAGCTCCGCCGGCGGCGAGAAGTGGCATCACCGCGATCACGCCGAGAAAAGTTGCTCCAAAGAAATTTATACGATTCATGGTACTACCAAGATATTTCTCCGTCTCAGTGCCGGGCCTAATACCAGGAACAAACCCGCCCTGCTTCTGAAGATTCTCTGCAATCTTCTGCGGCTGGAATACCACTGAAGTATAGAAAAATGTAAAACCAAAAATAAGAAGAAAATATACAACGTTGTAAAAAATTTGATTTTGGAATAGACCAATGGTACCGGTCGCAAGCTGGCGAACAAGACTTGAATTCGCGTTCACAAAAAATTGTGAAACCATCGACGGAAATAACATAATCGATACAGCGAAGATGATCGGGATAACGCCGGCCATATTTACTCTAAAAGGCAGATGGGTATTCGAGCCGCCAAAAACTTTATTGCCCCGCATTTGCTTCGCATAGCTTACCGGAATATTACGCTGACCTTCCGTAATGAAAACCACACCGACAATCGTGAGGACAGCGACGCCAATATACATTATATAAGTATAAAATTGCGATGGATCGTAGTTGAGCGCCAAAGTTCGCAAACTATTTGGAATCGAGCTGATGATGCCGGCAAAAATTATAAGCGAAATTCCGTTACCAACTTTCTTCTCAGAAATCATTTCACCGATCCACACCAAGAACATCGTGCCAGCCGTGATGGTAAGCATAATCGTAACAACTCGAAACGGAGTAAGATCCATTAAGACCTTCTGAGCAGAACTGTTCAACAGTCGAATCATCCCGTAGGATTGCAGAAGCGCAAGCGGAACAGTGAGCCAGCGGGTGTACATGTTAATTTTTTGCTGACCGCTCTCGCCTTCCTTTGATAATTCCTCTATTGATGGAACAATCATAGTCAGAAGCTGGAAAATAATCGAAGCGGTAATATAAGGTCCGACCGCCAACATAACGATTGAAAAAGTCTCCATTGTACCGCCGGAAAGAATATTTAAAAGACCAAGAACCTGGTTCCCGGCGAGATAATTACGAAGATTTACAACATCTACTCCTGGAATTGGTATGTGGGCCACCAACCGTACAATCACCAAAAGTCCGATAACAACTAAAACGTTATTTCGGACATCCTTAATGTTCCAGATACGAGTTAGCTTTTCCCACATAAGAAAAAAGTTATTTTACTTCCCCGCCACGCTTAGCGTGGCTTCTGGGACGCTCAGCGTCCCGCCAACCGCCTTAATCTTCTCAGCCGCTCCCTTGGTTGTTGGAATAGCGACGGTTAATTTCTTGGTCAATTCTCCCTTCAAGACAGCCTTCGCGGCGCGATCATTTACGCCGATCAATCGCTTTTCCAAAAGAGCTTTCAAATCCACCGTTTCACCCGCGGTAAAATTCTTCTCCAAATTATGCAAGTAAATCTCCACTGGACCGGAAGAAATACTCTTGAAACCACCTAATTTCGGTGCAGATTGCATCAGGCGTTTGAAAGCCTTCTGGGCAAGACCACGAGTACCGCCGGAGCGGGCAGTCTGGCCTTTGCCGCCACGAGTTGAACTCGTGCCGTGGCCGGAGGCATTACCTCGGCCTACGCGCTTGGTTCGATGTCGCGAACCCTCGGCAGCTCTGATAGTATGTACTTGTAACATATATTAGTCTTTAGACTTTGGACTTTCGACTTTGGGCTTCATCGACGCGCGTTTGAAACTCTGGAGGGCGTCGAAGGTGGCCTTCACAATCGCAATTTTATTTTTCGTCTTGCCGAGAATTTTCGATGAAACGTTTGGAACACCGGCAAGCTCAAGCACGACACGAGCGGCGCCGCCGGCAATAATACCGGAACCCTTCGGAGCCGGCTTCAATAGAACCATCGCGGCTTTGTACTTACTGATAACAGCATGTGGTATGGTCTCATTCACAATCGGCACCTTGATCATATGCTTCTTGGCCTGGTGTACCGCCTTCTCTACTCCGAGCTGGACGTCCTTGCCTTTGGCAACACCAAAGCCGACGCTACCGTGACGGTCGCCAAGAATAACACAGGTTCGGAAGCTGAGATGCTTCCCGCCTTGTGTGACACGGGTCACCCGGGCAATATCTAAAATAAATTGGTCAAACTCTGACTTTTCTCTTTCCCGCCCACCTCTTCGTGATCCTTTGTTCATATTTTACGTTTATTTTATCACTAAAATTGTAAACCACCAGCGCGTGCGCCTTCGGCCAGGGCCGCGACGCGACCGTGATAACGATAGCCGCCACGATCAAAAACCACCGTGGTAATCCCTTTGGCCTTGGCTAATTCGGCAATTTTCTCACCAACCTGAAAGGCCATTGCAACCTTGGCAACCTTACCTTCTACTTTCTTGTGCTTGAGACTGCCACTGTTCACAAATACAAGCGTCTTGCCTGCTTCGTCATCAACGAGCTGGGCTGTCATATTGCGGAGGGATCGGAAGACAGAAAGTCTCGGCATTTCCTTGTTGCCATGCAGGTGAGAACGAATCCTGTCATGACGCACCTCGCGTAGTGAATTTTTTGTGATTGTAGCTAAACGTTTCATAGATTTATTATTAGACAGCGGCGGCTTTGGCGGCGGTCTTGCCGGCCTTGCGCTGAATTACTTCGTCAACATATTTAATTCCTTTGCCTTTGTATGGCTCAGGTTTTCTGACGCGTCGAATCATTGCAGCCATCTCACCGACCTGTTGCTTGTCAGCCCCTTCGACGGTGACAATATTCTTTTCGACTTTAAAACTGATTCCCTGCAAAGGTTTAATTTCAACTGCATTGGTATAACCAACTTCAAGATTCAAATTTGCACCTTTCAAGTTAGCTTTGAAACCGACGCCGTTTATCTCCAGCTGCTTTTTGAAACCGGTGGTAACGCCGTCAATCAT
>JBBTSL010000012.1:5737-8034 GCA_038064745.1 Patescibacteria group bacterium
AGAGAGCGCGGTCGCGTTTGTTCTCGCCATTAACAACCTGGACGCTGACTTCGCCATTGTTGTTGACGACCGTAACACGAGGGTGAACTTTCTGAACCAAGGTTCCTTTCGGGCCCTTCACAACCAAATCACTGCCCTTGATCTCAAGAGTTACGCCGGCCGGTAAAGTTCTTATTTTTTTTCCAATGCGGGACATAAATTCAGATTAATATATTTCACAAAGTAATTCGCCGCCGACATTCTTCTTCACTGCTTCCTTACCGGTCATAATTCCCTTTGGCGTGGATAGGATCGATAGCCCGAGACCATTCAAAATCCTCTCAATCTTTTCTTTCTTCACATAACGGCGGTGACCGGGCGTACTAAGCCGCTCCAAATGCAAGATCGCGCTATCGCGGCCATGATATTTCAAGGTAATCACAATAAAGGCCGGCATGGTCTTGGTCTCCTCAACCTTGGACACATAGCCCTCTTTTTCCAAAATTTTGGCTATGGCAAGTTTCAACTTAGAAAACGGAACTGCTACTTCTTTCTTATTTACCAAAGCAGCGTTACGTATTCTTGTTAACATGTCAGCGATTGGATCGGTCATCATACATTGATGTAGATATTAATGTCGTTAGAAATTACCAACTTGATTTACGCACTCCCGGTATCTTACCGGCGTTCGCAAACTCTCTGAAACAAATACGGCACAAACTGAACGCTCCGATAAAACCGCGGCCTCGTCCGCAATTCCAACAGCGGCGAACGATACGGGTGGAAAACTTCGGTTTGCGATTAGATTTTGCGATTTGCGCGTAAGTAGCCATAAACTATTTATTTAGAAAAAGGGAAACCAATATGAGAAAGCAGAGCTCGGCCTTCGACTTTGTTCTTCGCGGTCGTATTTATAATCAGCTGAAGACCGTGCATCTTGTCGATTTCATCCATTTTAATTTCCGGAAAAGCGACCGTTTCCTTGAAACCAATCGTATAATTCCCCTGCTTGTCAAAACTCTTATCAGAAATACCATGAAAGTCGCGAACACGCGGGAATGTTATCCTAGTCAACTTCTCAAGAAATTCATACATTCGCTTGCCACGGAGAGTCACCGTAACGCCGATCTCCTGACCCTCGCGAATCTTAAAGTTGGAAATAGCTTTCTTGGAGCGAGTGCGGATCGGCTTCTGTCCGGTGATGCGAGCGAGATTCTTCTCAACATTATCGATAAAATTAGCCTCCTTCACAAAGCGTCCGATGCCGGCGTTCACCACCACCTTCTTGATCTTCGGAACCTGCATGACATTTTTCATGTTGAGTTCCTTCTGAAGGGCGGGAACGATTTCCTTTTTGTATTTTTCGTATAATGACATCATACTTTAATCAATTGATTGGCCACACTTGCGGCAAACACGAATCTTTTTATCATTTTCAACTTTGTATCCGACTCGAACTGTCTTCTCACACTTCGGACATACCAGCGCGGCTTTGCTCATGAAAAATGGCGCGGCGAGCTCGAGCACCTGACCTTTCTCAGTCTTGGAGCGGGTTTTCAAATGCTTCTTAATCACATTCATACCCTCGACTACCAGCTTGCCATCCTCCGGGAAAACCTGAACAACTTTGCCGGTCTTGCCTTTATCCTTGCCGCTTAAAATTTTTACTTTGTCGTTAGTTTTTATTTTCATACAAATATTAAACAACTTCCGAAGCTAGTGAAATAATTTTTTGAAAGCCTTTGGTCCTAAGCTCGCGAGCGACCGGTCCGAAGATACGCGATCCCTTCGGCTCTCGGCTGGCGCGATCAATAATCACTACGGCATTTTCATCGAAACGGACATAAGTGCCGTCGGTGCGTCGTGTTTCCTTGCGCTGTCGAACAATCACCGCATGTACAACGTCACTTTTTTTGACGAGTCCGCGTGGGGCCGCTTCCTTCACAACGCAGGTAATAACATCTCCAAGACGGGCGTAACGTTTCTTGTAGCCATCAAGCACGCGGATACACTGGAGCTTCTTGGCTCCGGTATTATCGGCGACTGCTAGCATTGAGCGATGTTGAATCATATTCTTATTCTTAAATTATGGTTTCTTTACAACCTCTACCAATCTCCAGCGTTTTGTTTTGGAAAGCGGTCGGCATTCAACGAACACAACTTTATCACCAACCTTTACGGCGCCCTTCTCATCATGAACGTGAAATTTCTTGCTGACACGGTACTTCTTCTGATACTTTTCATTTAATTTCATGAAATCAACCTGAACAGTGATCGTCTTCTGCATCGAAGTCGACGTTACCACGCCGTTGAAGGTT
>JBBTSL010000013.1:0-2479 GCA_038064745.1 Patescibacteria group bacterium
CATCCCTTATATGAAAAAAGTTTTTATTATTCACGGTTTCGAAGGTAGTCCAAATGGCGGCTGGCGTCCCTGGCTCATGGCTGAATTGCAAAAGCAGGAAATTTATGACTGCGCCCTCCCTATGCCCTCCCCGGATAGCCCCGCTCTGGTAGAATGGATTGAAGAAATATCAAGACACATAGAGAGAAACAACGAAGACAACATTTATCTCGTCGGTCATTCTCTTGGAGTTCCTGCGATACTACGCTATTTGGAAAGCGCGGAGGCAAAACTTATTTCCGGGGCTGTCTTGGTGTCGGGGCCGTCTGAAAAAAATAATAATAAAAAGATTGACGCCTTTTTGGGCAAAGATTTTGACTTCGATAAAATAAAAACGAAGTGCCAGATGTTCTCAATAATTCACGGAGATAATGACCCGCTCGTTCCCCTGGATAACGCGAAATTTTTATCTAAGGAATTAAACGGCGAGCTGATTATTGTGAAAAATGGCAGACATCTGAACGGATCGGCTGGTTGGTATCAACTGCCGCAATGCCTCGAGGCATTAAACAAAATGATGAAGTGAATATTTATGGCGACAATCCACAAAAAAATTCTGCGGGGGCATTTCGAAAAAATAATCTCCGGTAAGAAAAAAGTAGAATTGCGTCTCGCTGATTTTAAAATCAACGAAGGCGATAATTTGGTTTTGGAAGAGTGGGACAAAAACAGAAAAGAATATACTGGTCGAAAAGTCGAGGTTGTCGCTACTTACATCCTCAAAACAAAAGAACAAACTTTTTGGCCGGCGGAGGACGTTCAAAAATTCGGGTTCCAAATTATCCAATTTGAACCAAAAGGTAGATAATTATGAACATAAAAATGCTCCCGCTTTCCCCACTCGACATTAATATGGTATAATCGTCACATGACATTCCTTACCCTATTACAAGCTAAACCGGTCCTCATCGGCCTGCATCTCGGCTTCGCCATCCTTGGCATTGACGCGTTCCTGTGGCTGCTTGGCAAACTGCGGGGCGACGGCGGCTCGCATAGAAGCCTGATCATCACCGCGGTAGTTGGCGTAGCCGGCTTCCTCCTGAGTTGGCTCGCCGGGGGCTACTACTATGTCATCTACTACGGAACCCTGGTGAAGCCGGTGATCAAGAGCGGCCTCGCGCCCTGGGTGCATGACATCATCATGGAGACCAAGGAGCATATCTTCCTATTTATCATCCCGCTAGCGATGACAGTTTTGTTTATTACATTACTCGACAAGGAAGAAATGGACAGACTCGGCGTTCGACCTATCGCAACCTGGCTCGCCGGAACGGTTGCCGTGCTCGGACTTCTGATCGGCGCGATGGGATTTGTGATCTCCGCCGCCGCGCGCTGGGGAGTGATTAAATGATATTGACCTTATGAACAAATCTAAATTAATAATTTCCTCAGCCGCTGCCGCCATCCTCAGTATTATTTTTGTAGTAGTGATTACGATCTGGGCGGAGTTCTCGGCCCCCCTGAAGGGCTGGCTGAAGAATTTCTCAGGTCATCACTGGACATCCAAGAGCATTTTTTCTGTACTACTATATTCAGTTGCAACTCCGATCATCTACTTCCTCCCCTGCAAGCACGCCGATACCTGTCTGAAAAGAACTCTCAACCTACTCCTTATCGCCGTGGCGCTCGGCGTCCTTGCACTCACGTTGTTTTTTGCTGAACATTACTTCAAACTAATTTAGTCCTTCCGGAGAAAGATTGGTAACTATTCACATCTTTGCAATTGTCATTCCATTCGCTTTACGTCAATTGTCATCCTGACGAGGCAGGAAGGATCTCTGGCTCACCAACGGTGGCCAAAAGTAACTAAAACAGACACGCCTACGCGGCGGGCGGTTCTTTTTGCAGAAAAAGAACCAAAACTGCCGAGCGGTTGTTCCGGTTCGCAACTGGCAACAACTCACTCGCGATTTTTTTCAAGTAGTCGCAAAATCGCAATGAAAAAAATCTTCGTTCGTTGGCCCAGTTGTTGAACCTTCACAAATGCTCGGTCGTGAACGGTGGCCAACGATGTCCCGAGCGTATGACCGACGACCAAATTTTCACGACGAGAGGAGCGTGGGTGGCGCAATGTTTGAGCCTACAAAAGGCGAGTTTTGCGCCACAGCGAGTCGAGTCGAGAAAATTCGAGGAGGAGGGCATCAGCGAGCGGTTTTTGGTTCTTTTTTCCGAAAAAAAGAACCGCCCTCCGCGAAGGAGTGGCCAACAATTTACGCCAGTGAGCCAGAGATCCTTCGCTACGCTCAGGATGACAATGTTTGAAAACAACTGAATAGTGGCCGTTTTGCCCTTGACAAATCCTCTATTTTTTGGTATACTTCTTTTTCGTTAAATAGCGAGCTTAATGGAGAAAAGTTCAGTATTTGTACCGAATTTTTCCCCATCGGGCCAGTTATCGCCGTTGGGAAACCAAAAACCAGAGGGGAAAACCATGAAAACT
>JBBTSL010000014.1:0-11550 GCA_038064745.1 Patescibacteria group bacterium
GTAAAATAAAAGCCGCCATTAGGCCAATGTTTTTGTTAATGGCGATTTTTATTTTTGGGCTGTTTTCTTTCGGGTTGGTCCGGGTGGCGCTAGCCCAAACTCCGGCGACGCCGGTCAGTCTCGGGCTCACTTCTGAAGTCCAACAAAATATCGGTCTCGCTTCCACCGACATACGAGTGATTATCGCGCAGATTATCAGAGTCGCGCTTGGCTTCCTCGGGGTGCTGGCTCTTGGGCTGATGCTTTATGGCGGATTTGTCTGGATGACGTCGGGGGGCAACGAGCAGAAGATTAGCGACGCCAAGAAAATTATTATCAACGGCGTGATCGGGCTTGCCATCATCCTCTCATCCTTCGCTATCACAAGTTTCATTATCAATAAATTAGTGGATGCGACCGGCGGCGGGACGGGGAGTGGGCCGGGTGGCGGTTGCGGCGCTTCTTGTCCGTATAGCTTTGGCTTGTTCTATGTCGCGGCCGCTCCTCCGTCCGGTCAATACTGTGTTCGTAACGCGAAGCCGGCGGTGGTGTTTAATCAGGAGGTTGACAAGACAACTATCCCTGGCAATATCGTTGTTAAATTAAGCTCCACTGGCGTGGCGGTAGCCGGTACTTGGGATTACGGACCAAACAACGCTACTGTTCTCTTCACTCCGACAGGCGATTGTCTTCCTAGCCCGGGTAATGACTGTTTCCTTAGCAACACTGCCTACACTTTTGAATTTGCAAATTCAAATAACATTAAATCTGTTCTTGACCCTACCTTGGCATTGGACTGCAACTATGGCGCGACTTGCAATGCGGTAAATTTCACCAGTGGAGACGCGGTGGATCGATTGCCGCCGACTGTTACAATTACCGCCCCGCCCAAGAATAGCTCCATCCAGATCGGTACGACCCCATCATTCAATATTTCGTACGCCGATGACAATGGCGTGCAGAACGTCACGCTCACTGTCTCCAATCCAGCCGGCGGTCAGCCGTTTGTTATTGGCAGTATTACTTCGCCGACTTGCCAAAAAACCGGCTCGGTTACGATTCCTTGGAATACAACCCTCTTTAATTCGGCGGACTATACTGCGACAGCTTCTGGTCTCGATTACGCCGGTCTGAGTGGCACCGATACCGGCCTTTACACCCTTCGCCCGGCCCACTGTTTTAACGCCATGCAGGATGACGATGAGACCGGATTAAATTGCGGCGGCGCCACCTGCGGCGCTTGCGCTGGTGGCTCTTGTACCGCAAATAATCAATGCGCGAGTGGATCCTGTGTAAACGGCGTCTGCGTCAATCAGATGTCGATCACCAGCTTCTCTCCGCCCAACGGCGCGACCAGCACTTTTGTTTCAGTTTTAGGCCGTTACTTTGGTACCGTTCCCGGCCATGTTTATTTCGGTAAGTCGGCCCAGCCGTCAGACCCTTTTGCGGATTGGGTCGAGGCTTTCCCTCCGCCAGTCTGTGGCATCGGATTTTCCTATTGGGCCGACAATCAGATCATCGTTCAGGTGCCAAACGGCACGTCCGTCTCAACGCCGATCAAGGTTGTAACTGCGCCGACCGCCAGTGGTCGCAGTGCTAATGACGCTACCAGATATGGGACTACTTCGCTTGTTGCCGGGAGAATTGGCGAAGCGTTCAATTTTACCGGCACCAATAGTTTTCTCGGTTTTTCATATGCACAGTTAACCGATAACTTTACCATTTCATATTGGAGTAAAACAGACAGCTATACTTATGCTTACGGCCCTTCCGGAGGCATGCCCTTTGGAGGCGACACCACCGCCCAAGGATATTTATGGGAACTAAGCGATACCGACATTCAAGTATCAAATAATGGCGAAACTAAAAATTTTCGACCGGCATATCAGTTGTCAGCTGATTATAATTGGAAAAATATAACGGTCGTCGTTGAGAATGCCAAGGTAAGTGTTTATAAAAATGGCGTATTTGTTAGCTCAACTCAATTTGCCTCGCCTTTTACTATATCAGCAGCGAGGATCGGCATGGCTTATTCAGCCGGCTACAATTACAGGGGCCAGATAGATGATGTCCGTATTTACAATCGTCCGCTTACCGGCACCGATGTACAGCAATTGTATAATATGAGCGGGACACAGCTCGGCCTCGTCGGCTGGTGGACGATGGATGCGGCTGATACGACTGCGACCACAGTCAAGGACATGAGCGTTACGACCGTAGAGACAGACATCACCAGCAATCACGCCCTCCCGAATTTTCAAGTCAACTCAACCATCCGCCCCGGCATTTGCAGCCTGACATCATCGAATTGCGGCGGTACGCCTTGTGGCGCGCCGGGCGACACGGTTTCTGTCATCGGTAAAAATTTCGGCGTACTCCCCATAGCGGCGGATGGAGTATTTTTCGATACTAATAAAGCCAACCTCACCAGCGGCAACGCCTGGACAGATACTTTGATCTCAGCCGTCGTGCCCGGGATCCTGGCAGGGGACCTCAGTGTGGCGGTGAAGAAGAACGGTGTTGAAAGTAACAAGGTTAAATTCACCGTCAATCAAATTGATCCCGCCACCTATCCGACTATCACTTCGGTCTCGCCGACAAGCGGACCGGCTGGGCAGTACATCACCGTCACTGGCAGAAATTTTGGCGCGCTGAACGGTAAGGTGTCTTTTACTGCTGGAGCCACTCAGCTTGATGGAGATTTTAGTTTTCCGGCCGCCTGCCAGGCAAATGTCTGGTCTGACACGCAGGTGATCGTCAAAGCTCCGGTCGGCATCACGGGCCAATCCTATACCGTACAGATCGAGACAGGCGAGAGTCCTTCCAAGACCAGCCTCATCAATCCCAGCCAGAGCTTCAAAGGCGCGTCCGGCCCGCCCGGCCCCGGCATCTGTAGTATTTCCCCGGGCGGAGGGCCGATACCGCTTCCGTCTGGACAGAAAGTTACGCTTCAGGGCGAATATTTTACTCCCGCCACCGACAAGGTGGATTTCTGGGGCGTGAATTCCACCATTCCTTCAGTCGACACCAATCGACCGCAAGGCGTTGTTGACGTTGCGAATTCAGACTCCTATAAACTTTTGGTAACTCCGGATCCAGCGACACAGACCGGCGCGGTCACTGTCTGGCGCGCTAGTGACACCAAGATGAGCAATCCGGTTAACTTTAATGTGGCTGATTGTACTGCCAATGCCAACAAATGCAGCGACACAAATTATCAGTGTTGTACCACTGGCGGACAAACTGGAATGTGTATCCTTGGCACCAGCGTCTGCGCTGGCACGTTGCGCTTCACCGGCTACGAATGGCGATTCTCCACCAAAGATATTCCACAGCCGCCGGCGGTCGTGGAGCGTTGTGGCGCCACCACTGAAGTGAGTCCTCCGGGTATGCTGCCATCTCCTTCTCCAAGCACACAGTGGGGCGCGGATCCGACTGATGACGCGCAGAATGTTTGCAATTCCGCGCTGGTGACGATCGAGTTTACCTCCGGCCTGGATCAAGGAACGGTTGACGAAAATTCAGTCAAGGTTAATAAGTGCGCGGCCGGCAGCACCTCGACCTATTGTAAACTTCCGACAACGCCGGTAAATTTGACGAATGGGAGTTTTACTTTGATAACTGCGGCGACCGGCCGTGTCTCTTTGAGTCTCAAAAGAAATGCCCCGTGGGCGGCTGACACCTGGTATCAAGTGTCGCTTGGTACCGGCATAAAGGCTCCACCAGTCACCGGTGACCCCGCTTTATTTCTGGTGCCATCCAAACCTTGCGACACCGGCACAGCCTATTGCTTTATGTTTCGGGGCGGGGGACAGGATTGCGTTTTACGTTCGGTTATCGTAACTCCTTATAGTTACTGGACAGAGCTCCTGGAATCTCCGATGCAGAGAAATGTTGACATCAGCACCAGGGCGCCAGTCGATTACTTTGGCAATGGCCTCAGCACGCAGAAATGTATCATGATGGACATGAGTGGTTATAATTGGACTTGGTCGTCCCTTTCGCCAACTTTTGCTAGCATCCACACCGGATTTACCACGGGGCAAAGATCCCAGGTTGACACGCTCGGTAATACGGTTGGTGTTGGCATTGCGGGTAACAGTGTCGATATTCAAGCGACCGCTACGAAAGCGCCTTTGCCGGCCAAATCCGGCACCAGCCCACTCACGATCGATCTCAGCAATCCCAAAGTTACCGCCTGGTGGCCCGCTTGCGCCGAGGCGTGCTCCAATGCCGCGGTGGGTGTGCAGTTCAATACCCTGATGTCGAATAAGAATTTGGGTAACGCGGTAAGAATTTACAAATGTCTTGATGAAAATTGCCTTGGCACAGTTGATGTAACCGGCTCATCCGGCGCAGTCGCTCTAAACTCCGTCTATCCGACGAATATCGACATCGCGAATTCATCTGCCAGCGCCAGTCCTCTCGAGAACGACACGATCTATCTGGTAACAGTTTCCAACGCCAGCGCCAATCCTCTTACGGCACTGAACAATCTCTGGGCTCGGAAAACACTGAGCGACCCGGCCTCATTTGGCAAGCCGTATGATCAGCAATTCTCCTGGCGCTTCCGCACCAAGAAAGATACTTGCGCCGTCTCCAGGGTGCAGATCTTGCCGGCGAAGTATACCGCTTCAAGCATCACCGATCGGGCGGTGTTTGGCGCTCAGCCGTTCTCCGCGCCGGATTCATGTAGCAGCCTCGGCGAGAAATTAAATCCGTGGAAGTCGAGTTGGGATTGGTCCTCGAGCGACCCTCTCGTAGCTTCGATAAATGAATTTTCTACTCAAGGTTACAACCCAGCCTGCACGGCCAATTGCACATTGCGCGGCAGTACCATCGCATCAAATATTTCTCCAGTTCCGTCCGGTATCTGTGGCAATGGTGTGGTGGAGGCGGGGGAGGATTGTGATGTTGACGCGGCCGTAGAAGATCCCGGCATTAGTTGTACCTCAAATTGTCTGCGCCCAGGAAATCCAAACGCCGGCGCCGGCTCGCTTCAATGCGGCAATGGCACAGTAGATACCGCCAAAGGCGAGGAGTGTGATGGTGGCGTTGGTTGCTCTGCGACCTGTCTCCACCTAGGATCATCGAGCAACGCGGGTGCGGCGTTGGGCGGCGGACAGACATCTGCCACTACTATTAATTACGAGTATAAGATGTGGTATACGGGTATTGACGGTTCAAATGATAGAATATATTTGGCCACTTCTACTGATGGCGTAAATTGGAAGAAATACAATAATTCTACGCCGCTATCGACTGTAAATTCCGGCGTTGCAAGCACAAATGGCTGGATTCCACTTGGCGGTAACGGTTCCGGTGATGGCTATGGTGTTAGTAATCCGTCAGTTATCAAAGATGGAAATGTATATAAGATGTGGTATACAGGTGATAGATTTTCGTACGCCTACAAAATATATTATGCTACGTCACCCGATGGTATTAATTGGACAAAAGTGGACAATTCTGATCCTACATCACAAATTGATTCCGGTACTGGTCAGGTTAGTTCAGGCGGTCAGATCCCCCTAGGCTCACCCGGTACTGGGGATTCTGTTCGCACCGGTTTTCCGAGTGTGATTAAAGATGGGGGTATTTATAAAATGTGGTATGCTGGCCACGATGGATCGATGTGGCGCATATTTTACGCCACATCTCTGGATGGTTTAGCTTGGACAAAGTTTGATAATTCGATTCCTTCTTCCGAAGTTGACTCGGGTCAAACCAGCTCTAACGGTCAACTCCCGGATGGGAGCGCCGGCAAAGGCGATGATTTTGGTACCAATAATCCAATGGTAGTAAAGGCCAACGACGGAACATATAAAATGTGGTATTTCGGATTAGGATCCGGTGGTTCGGATTGGCATGCGTCATATTATGCCACTTCGCCCGATGGATTAAGGTGGACAAAATATAATAATACACCTCCTCAAAATTCAGATCTTACCGGCACTGATGGCCGTATTCCGTTTGCGGCGACTGGAGACAGGGGGGACGTAGTGATAACATCGGAACCAACTGTAATCAGGGACGGTTCAATTTACAAGATGTGGTATACGGGCAGGGACAACACGGTTGGAAATTATAGGGTGAGAATATATTACGCTGAAACTGACGCGTCAGGCCAGACTTTGACAAAAAAAGATAATACTATCCCGGCTCCTTCGGATGATCATTCAACTAATGGCAGAATTCCGCTGGGGAGTAATAATAAAGGAGATGATGTCGGTGTATCGGGCGCATCAGTTATCAAAGAACTCATCAGCGGTGGCCCTGGTGTCGGATCGAGTATCTGTGGCAATGGATTAGTCGGGGTTGGTGAAGATTGTGAGACTGGCATAGCATCCTCGTATAGCAATCCGCTGTCTGCGCTTGGCTGTTCGAATAGTTGTCTTCACCTCGGCACCAAGATTTTTAGCCAGTGGTGCTTTGATAATAAAGTTAGTTTCGGCGGATTCCCCCAGCCAGAGTACAACACGATCTGCTCCGACTCTATCAGCCGCTGTGGCAATGGGATAACTGAGCCGGACGAGGATGTTGGGTGTGATACTGGTAGTGGACAGCACGCTTCATTCTGCAATGACAATTGTCTTTTCAATAATGTTTCCAAACAAAAATGCGCGCCGAATACCGATGGCTGCGACAAGAACGGCCAGTATCTCGGCTCGTCGCTCACTTATGGCGGAGTTTGTAGTAATGATTCGTCAAAGCATTGTACGACCGCTACTCAGGGGGTTGATTGCAATATAGGCAGTGTAGTCGGAACTTGTGAATTGCCATCAGTCTGCGGCGATGGTGTCGTCGGGCTCGGTGAGCAATCTTCCTGCGAGGCCAATCTGATTAACTTCAGCTCAAATAATTTCACCAATCCCTGGGCGCTCGCGATCGGCGTCGGTATGGGGGCCGGCGTCGGCACACCGCCGGAGCAGTCGACCGACATCAAAGGTGAGACCGCGAGCAACGGCGTCAATTTCTCCGGCATCGGCAAGTTTGTAATTCCGTGCGGCTATGAGAAAGACGCCGACTGCGCGGCGTTCAATTCCAATGGAGTTGAATATGGCGTCGGCGCGGATACTTGTTGTTATGCGAGGCCGACCGTAATCGGTACTACTCCGCCTGATTCCGGCGCCAATATTTGTCGCAATTCCGCCCTCAGGGTAGATTTCAACGGTATAATCGATCAGGGTTCGCTCTCCGCTTCGGCCCTTGATGTCACCTCATCAATTATCATTGCTCGTGGCGAACTTGGTACAACCTGCGCTTTCGGAGAGAGGAATGTTACGGCCCTTGCTGTGGAATCCGGCGCTGTCCACTCAGAATCATGGTTTGCGAAAATTTTTGCGCCAGTGAAGAGATTCTTCTCATGGCTGTTTGGACTTCCGGCTGATGCCGCCTTCACACCGACGATTTGGTGCGCTGGCGCCGACCCGGCTTTCGCCACGGTCGAGAAATTAAACGATACTACTTCCAGGATTAATATTGCCTTACAGAGACCGCTGCTGGCCGATAATCCATATTTAATAGTTCTGACTCCGGGTGTGAAGGACACCAAGGGTGTAAGCATGGGGTATATCAATGGCAAAAATTTCTCCTTCCGCTTCAGCACCGGTTCGAATATTTGTCAGATTGATCGTGTAAATGTCAGTCCTTCCTCGTGGTATTTCTCGACTGCCAATGCGACCGCCAGGCTTACCGCCACCGCCCTATCGAATTTCGGCGCTATCCAGCCTATCACCGGATCGTATGAATGGTTCTTCAAGTGGGGTCCGACAGGTAATTCCTCGGTCACTGTTCCGCCGAATGTTACGGTTGACGCAGTTGATATTACCTCGCAGAATAAAAATGGTGAGGTCGACGTGAGAGCGGTCGCCAATGTTACCGTCAGCAACCTCATCGGCGCTGCCACCGGCGCGGTCTCCTCAGGCAGTTCGCATATCACCGTCTTCCTCTGTGAGAATCCGTGGCCGGTGAAATTATTTAGCGCCACCCCGGTCTTCCCGTATTCTGATTCAGCCGGTAATCATAGCGGTTTCAATAATTCCGCCAATTCATTCGATGGCAGCGCGATCCCTGCGAGTGATGCCGGAGTGGGGGATGGCTACTTCAATTTTAGCACATACTATTGCGCCGACGCCGCGAGTTTCGGGACGCTCGATGATCGGCCATATCTCCGGCCGACGGTACAGGCGACCTCGGCGAATTTACAGGTTGCGCACGGTTCTTGTGAGGCGACTGGGGACGTCTGTGATGAAGCTACCGCAGCTGCAGATTGTAATAGAAGTATCACTTTGATTGACGGTAGTTTCGAAGCCGCCGCGCCCGTTACGCCACCCGATAGCGCGTCATTGGTCGACGCTTCATCTGGTACTTGGTGGCGAACCACGGCGTCTAGCCAGAAAATTCAGGAATTTTGGAATCAAACTGCTGCTAATGATGCTGGCGGACTAATGACGGGGAAATATATTGAGCTGGACAAATATTCCGTGTATCAGGACCTCGCGACTATCCCGGGCACTACTTTTCATTGGAGTTTTTTCCATCGCGGCCGTGAGGGCACTGACACTATGAAGGTCTCGATCGGCGCCTCCGGAGCAATCCTGGTGAATCAGACGATCGCCGGCATTGCAAGTATTAACGTTGGAGGCCTCCCCCCAGTTGGTACCCCACTTGACAGCGATCGTTACGATTGGGGATTTATCGAAGGCGACTACACGGTTCCATTTGGACAAACTCTCACTCGCTTCAGCCTTGATCCTATTTCTAGCGCCAACACCTCCGGGCTTGGGAATCAGGTTGATAATGTGAAGATTACTCTGAAACCGCTCACCTGTTTTATCAATTCCCCGATCAAACGCTTCATCTTTACCAACGACAAGAACTGCGATGCGATCGGCATTCAGATTTTCCGCAATCCGAAACATTTGTCTCCGATGGAGTGGTACAGCTCATCGAGAAGCACCGGCGGTCAGGGTTTCCAGGGCGCGGTGCAATCCTCGATGATCGATGGCTATCCGGCCGCCACTGATGGTAATAATATTTATGTCGGAGGCCTGAACTATTCAAATAGTAATCTTTACGATGTCATATATTTGTTTAGCGTCGATACCAATGCGACGAAGGAGACGAAGGGTGTATTTGAAGACCTGATGAAGAATTTACATTTTAACACGAACCTCACCTTCAATGACGGCTACTGTGGCAATAGTATCTCAGCGCCGCTATATGTAGATAAATGTTCTAGCGATCTCGATTGTCCGACCGGGCAAGTTTGCTCGGCGCAGATTGCGAAGCTTCAGCGCGATTATCAGCGCATCAATGATCTGAAGTCGATCGATGTTGCTCTGCAGTCGTTCAACGTTCAGAAAAGCGCTTATCCGAAACTGCCGGCCGGGACGTTCTTGCCCGGACAATCTATCAGCACCTGGCCGTCATGGTCCAGCCTCGGCACAGAGCTTGGATCCGCTCTGCCGGATGATCCGGTGAACAAGCTTGGCAAGGGTGGCACCTGTAAATTTGCGCAGGGTGTCCTATGTCTAACGGACGGCGATTGTCCGGCGGGGGACACCTGTACTCTTCATGACCCGAGTACCGGCTGGAGCGAAGCCGATGCCAGGTTTAGCTTTGCCTGTACCACTTCGTCGCTTGCGTATCGATATTCATATAGCACTTCCACTGGCTACACTGTCAGCTCTCATTTTGAAGATCCAGGGGTAACTATCGGAAATTTGAACGGTTTCATCGATGGATTTGGTTTTAGCGATACTTCGCTATATCCCGGGCTGAAGACCTGGACATCGTCCGCCAACTCGACCGGTATCTGTGAGACAGAAGTAGAGATAGCGTCGACCGCGGCCGGTGTTTGCGGCGATATGGTGAAGAATATTCTTCGCGGCGAGCAATGTGAATCGACTACTGCCGCTCCAACATTTACTCCTCAGGAGAAATATGACAAGAGCCAATGTACTCTTACAGGTGGAAACGCGACGGAGACAACTTGTGACACGTATTGTCATTGGCTGCCGCCTCAGACGGTGACCTGCGCGAGCTTATCCGTGTGCGGCAATAGTGTCCGCGAAACAGGAGAGGTTTGCGATGATGGTAATGATCCTGTAACCGGCAATGGCACCTATAATCACTGCGCCTCCGATTGTCGGGGGCTTGTTTCGTTTCCGCCCGGTTATTGTGGTGATGGTCAGAATTATACACCTTCTACCGGGTCCGACCCGGAAGTCTGTGACCCCGGCCAGATCGGCGTTACTAAATATGCCACCGCGGAAGTAAATTCATGTAGCGCCGGCTGTCAGATGTACGGTCCATATTGTGGCGACAGCGAGGTTTATTCACCAAATGAAAATTGTGATCGGGGGAAGGATACTTCGGCAGCGGATTATAATGGGAAAGTCTGTGTTACAACTGGTGGTGTACCATGTACTTATTGTTCAAATACCTGTCAGTTGACCACAGTTCAGCCTCTGGCCTGCAACTATATATATAATGCGTGGGGGACTTGTACGTCGGACGGTGCTGGAGGAGCTGGCCAGATCAGAACGGTTCAGAGCGTCAGTCCGTCTAATTGCGCCGGTGCGCCGGTTTTGAGTCAGACTTGCACGATTTGTAATTATACCTATAGCTACGGCACCTGTAGTTGGGATGGTTCTGTTTGGTCACAGCCAATGACGGTATTGAGCCAATCGCCGGCAGGCTGTAGCGGAACGCCGCAGACTTCACAGTCCTGTCTCGCCCCGTCCTGTAGTTATACCTATACGGCTGGTTCTTGTATATATTCCGGAAGCGGTACGACCTGGACGCAGACTCTTACCAATCCAGTTGCTACGCCAGCCGGTTGTACTGGAGTTCCGCTTACGTCTCAAACTTGCCCGGCTCCGACCTGTACTTCCTTTGCATACACCACTGGCGCTTGTATATACTCTGGAAGTGGCACGACCTGGACTCAGGCGTTATCCAATCCGGTTGGTACTCCGACCGGCTGTACCGGCGGTACCCCGCTCACTTCTCAGACTTGCGCCGCTCCGACTTGCACATCGTTTACCTATACCACTGGCGCCTGTCTCTACTCCGGCAGTGGAACTGTCTGGAATCAGACATTATCCAATCCGGTAGGTTCTCCGACCGGCTGTACCGGCGGCAGTCCGCTGACGACACAAACCTGCGCCGCCCAGTCCTGTACCTATACCTATACTCCGGGTACCTGCACTTGGACGGGGACGGGCACTTCCTGGACGCAGACGCCAGTGGTCGCTTCAGCCTCTCCGAGTGGCTGTACCGGCACCCCCGACCTCACTCCTCAGCCTTGCACCGCGCAGACGTGTACATATACCTACTCAGGATGGGGCTCTTGCGCGGTCGGCACCGGTCAAACCAGAACCTACACTTCTTCTCCGGCTGGCTGTGTCGGAACTCCTGTTACCACGCAAACTTGTTGTGGCGATGGCACTGCTCAAACTCCGAATGGGAGCGGTGTAACTGAAATTTGCGACGCCGGTGCTGCCAACGGCACTGCCTGTACACCGACTTACAATAATTCCTGTACATATTGCAATTCAACCT
>JBBTSL010000015.1:0-13565 GCA_038064745.1 Patescibacteria group bacterium
TCGGGGTTTCCTTTCCTTGCTCCAGCAGATGGTCGCCATATGCCAGATAGTCAATGGACAGCGAGTTTCGTATATTATTTAATCGTATGCTTTTCTCCACCGCCTTATCATCAGGCTGATGCTTCTTCAATAAATCTTCGCCCGTGATTATGGCTTCGGGTGGGTGTTGGTGGTGTTCGGACATACAAATAAATTAAATTTTAAGTGCTATCATGCCACCTATTTCTTTTTGTTTCGGCTCACCCGGATCAGCCCTCCACACGCCACCACCTCAACACCCTTCTTCTCAAGTTCGTCTAAAAATAAATTCATACCCAGCGAATCCGAAGACATATGCCCGGCCATGATCACATTCAGATGATGCTCAAGAGCAGACTTCAGCAGATCCTCGTGCATATGCATGCCGACCGTCGTGCTAAAGCCGGCGCGCGACAGATATTCATAAACCTTGGCGGACGGCTCCGTACCGCCGGTCATCTCAATGATATATTTTCCGGCGCGGTACTTCCGGTTGCCGGCGGAGATCACCGGGCCAAATCCCATTTTTTTTGCTTCCTGATATTCCGGCACTTCAAGTAGCGCGTCCATAATATCACCAACGGTGTGTGGATGATTTTTTTTCAATAAATTTCTAAGGTATTCATCCACCAAATTATCAGTAATCGTGTGAGTGCTAAGAAAATTGACGCCGAGCAACTTCGCGGCATCGACAACCCGATAATGATTTCCGCCGTGAAGATTGCGGCCTACCAGCCTCATCCTCTCTTCGTGAATTTTCTCAGCCAGATGTATCGGCACGCCATAGCTCTCATAGACCTCGACCGACATCTCCATAACCTCGGCGAGGAGGGCGAGGCCTTTACCGACCGGGTGGTGAGAAATTACCAGATCAATCGGCTTGCCGCGCTCATTCATTTGGCTCGCGAGCAGGACCTCTCCTTCGGTGATATCGATTCCCGCCAACACTCTTTTTACTTTTGTCTTCCCGTCATCAACGTGAATTCCGCTGTCCAGATATGGATTTGCGAGTTTCTCCTTATCAAATTCCTTTTGCTCCTTTTCCGATAATTTCAAAAATTCCTTCTTTGCCCTCGCGAGGTACCCCTCGACCCCTTTCTTCCCCCTGGGATCTGCGGCCACCCCCATCTTCAGTCCGAGTTCAAATACGCCTTTAACGTTTAACATAAAATTTAATTTATTTTTTCAACTAATAATTTGACCGGCCGTTCGTCAATCTTGATTTCTTTTCCTTCCGAACCTTCTGATAACTCACCGGCCAACACGCTTTTATTAATTTCATCAGCCGAATCGCGGAAAACCTGCCTCAGCAACTCATCATCCGTGGAATATGAAACTTTAACTTTATCCTGTAAGGTCAATTTCTGCTCTTTGCGCAATTGATTAACCGTTCGGACTACCTCACGAACCAGCCCGGCTTTCTTCAGCTCCGGCGTAATCTCGGTATTCAGCGAAACTTTAATTTTATCAACTTCCTTCGTCGCCCACCTCGGATCGGCCGTGCCGCCGGTCATCACGACATTTACGTTGAGCTCATCCGCGATGATCGCCATCGCCTCCGAGGACATCTTCTGATTTACGATTGAGAATTCACCGAGGACTTGCCGTACTTTGATACCGGCTTCAGCGCGAAGCGAGAGACCAATCTCAACTATTTTCTGAATGAGTGACATCTCTTCCAGAACTTTAGCATCAACCTTGCCGGCTTTCGGCCACTCTTCCAAATGAACACTCTTCGATTCATTGGTAACAGTTTGAAAAACCCTCTCGGCAATAAACGGAGTAAAGGGGGCCATCACTTTGGAAAGTGTAACCAATACCTCGCGAAGTGTACTGAGCGCCGCCGCCTTGTCTTCTTCATTATCACCTTTAAATCGATCGCGCGAACGACGGACATACCACTGTGAAAGCTCCGTCACAAACTCTACGATCGGCCGACTGGCTTCATTTAATTTATACGCCTCCATACTATCCGTGACATTTTTCACCAGCATGTTTAGTTTCGCTATAATCCACTTGTCCAAGATATTATCCGATTTCTGATTTCCGATTTCTGATTTTTGATTTGCAAACATTTGGTAAAATTCGAGGACATTATATAAAGTGTTGATAAGTTTATTATACATTTCCCTGACACCGCCCTCCGAAAAATACAGCGTCTCAGCCTCCATCACCGGCGAAGAAACCAAATAATAACGCATCGCATCGGCGCCATATTTATCAATCATGATTTCCGGATCAGGATAATTTTTCAGACGCTTGCTCATCTTCTTTCCATCCTCGGCCAACACAATGCCGTTCACGATAACATTCTTGAAGGCTGGGACGCTTTTACGGACAGGAATGGCCGCGGCCAACCCACCCCTACCCCGCCCTAGCGGGGATTCGGCGGTTGTGAGAGCGGTCGCGAGAATATGTAAGGTGTAAAACCAACCACGCGTCTGATCCTGCCCCTCGGCGATGAACTCAGCCGGGAAGGTCTCCTCGAATTTCTTTTTATTCTCAAACGGATAATGCATCTCGCCATACGGCATGCTCCCGGACTCAAACCAACAATCAAGCACGTCCGGAATTCTCTTAAATGTCTTCCCGTTTTTCGTAATCACTAAATCATCAATTTTGTGTTTGTGTAAATCGGAAACTTTTTTACCGGTTAATTCCTCCAACTCCTGCACACTGCCGACGCAAAGCAATTCGCCGTCTGTAGCCTCCCAGACCGGCAACGGAGTCCCCCAATAGCGACTTCGCGAAATCGCCCAATCGCGAGCGCCCTCGAGCCACTTCCCGAATCTGCCTTCTTTGATGTGCTCCGGCACCCAGTTAATCGCGGAATTATTTTTTAGTAACTGATCCCTGAGTGTGGTGACCTTCACGAACCAGCTATCAGTCGCGAAATTCAGAAGCGGCGTCTCACACCGCCAGCAATGCGGATAACTATGCTCGATTTTTTGCTTGCTGAATAATTTATCTTCACGGGCAAGCCATTTAATAATTTCGACGTCGGCTTTGGACGGGTCATCCTTTGGTTTAACTTCCTGCCCAGAGAAGCCGCTGACCTCCGGCGCAAATTTCCCCTCGATCGTCACATGCTGGATAAGCGGCAACTGCTCGCGCTCACCGACATTGAAGTCATCCTCACCATAGGCCGGCGCGATATGCACGATGCCGGTACCATCGACCGTTGTCACAAAATCCGCCCCAACAACTCGAAAAGCATTGGCGGTTTCTCGATAATATGGGAAAAGCGGTTCGTACATCACCCCGACCAAATCCTTTCCCTTAAAGGTGCCTTCCCGAAGAAATTTTTTATCTTTAAAAATATCCTTGATGCGTTCACGCGCGATTAGGAAATTCTGCATCGCATCATATCTGGCTT
Source organism: Patescibacteria group bacterium (assembly GCA_038064745.1). Taxonomy (GTDB): domain Bacteria; phylum Patescibacteriota; class Patescibacteriia; order Magasanikbacterales; family GWA2-37-8; genus JAKANM01. The sequence goes on from JBBTSL010000015.1 coordinate 3,395, forward strand.
CACCGGCCACTTCCTCGCCATCGACTGACGGCGCTACCTTGATGAGATCATAATCAACTTCGGGATTTACCGCGAGCAGAACATTTCCCGGCAAAGTCCATGGCGTTGTCGTCCAAGCCAATATAGTAGTGTCCTTCGGCAAGCCGAGCTTGAACGAGACAATATTTTCTTCAATTTTAAATTTCGCGACTACCGATAAATCTTTGACATCCTTGTAACCCTGAGTAACTTCGAAATTCGAAAGCGGCGTGACGCAACGAGGACAAATATGCATCGGCTTATGCCCGCGATAAATCAAACCCCGGTCCCAAAGCTGACGGAAAACCCACCAGACGCTTTCCATATATGAGACATCCATCGTGCGATAGTCGTGCTCCATGTCCACCCAGCGCCCGATGCGACGGATGGTTTTCTTCCACTCTTCCGTATATTTCATCACCGCGGCGCGACAGGCTTCATTGAAATTAGCTACGCCATACGCTTCAATATCGCGTTTGGAATTTAAATTTAAATCCTTCTCAATAATATTCTCAACCGGGAGGCCGTGACAATCCCAACCCCACTTGCGCTCAACTCGGTAACCCTTCATGGTCCAGAAACGTGGCACGACATCCTTAATGAGCGACGCCACGATGTGGCCATAGTGCGGAAGACCGGTCGCAAATGGCGGACCATCATAAAATACATAGCGCTTCTTCTCCGAGCGTTCTGTGACAGATTTTTCGAAAATTTTATCCTTGTCCCAGTACTCCAAAATCTTCTGTTCTTCCTGATTGGCGTTGTACATATAAAACGATTGCTACTCTATTGACAAAAATTTATAATATGATATACTTCTTTCATCACTATGAAAGAGACCCTTGTAAGGTTCCGTCCTTGCCGGGGGCTTTTTTATTTATGGCCAAAATTGATTTTTGGGTGCTTAAATATACAATCTGTCCATTGGTCCTCCGTAACAAAACCGAACATTTATTATTGGGAGAAAGCACAATCCGCAATCGACTTTTTTCAATTAAAAATTTCATTAAACTCGCATAATCCCCATCGCTAGAAACTAAAATAGCTTGATCACAATTATTTTCGTAAACGTCACGCACTGCCCACAGCACCAAATCCGCATCACAATTGCCTTTTACATTCCCGTCGCCATCAAAAATTGTTTCCTTAAAAACCAGGGTAAACCCTGCTTCTTGCAAAAACGTATATAAATCTTTATATTTTGAAACCAGACCAATAAAAAGATACGCCCTCTCCACGCCGTATTTTTCTTTGAGCCAAACACGAAAACGGCGATAATCTAACTTCCAACCCAAATCACCAATCCCCTTATGAAGATTGGCGGCATCAATATACGCAAAATTATTTTTTTTTCTCTTTTCCATTTTGCTACAGAAACAAGCTATTTACGTGTTTAGATTACTATATTTTGTGTAATTAGGCAATGTTTCAATTCCCTCCCCGCTTTTAGGGCGAGGACGGAGGTGGGGGTATTCGCAAACATTTCGAACTCCCACGAGATACCCCTATCCTCGCCTTTCCCCTAAAAGGGGAAAGAAAATTGAAAGACAAAAAATTGCAAAAAAATACAAGACCCTCGCTCGAGCATCCACCTGCTGGTGAATGCCGAACGAGGGTCAAAAGCTTTGCCCACCTTGGACGGAGCCAAGATTCCTACATCTCGAGAAGGAGGATTCCGCATTTCGGAGAAAGCTTGTATCCGAAGCCCCCGAGGTCGAAAAGGCGATTCGACGAGTTGACATACGCATGGGGGACGAGGATACAGTCGGCTGTGACCTTCCACTGAGAACCCGTGCCGATCGCGCGTACCCCACCCAACCACCGCCTCATCTCATCGGGATGATCATGCTGAAATCCGGCAAGATCGCCCGCGTTGCCGAAGGAGTGGCCGTGACCCGCGAGGCGCTTCATGGCCTGCTCGCTCGATTCACCGTAGAGGTGAGCTTCCACCCGACACTTCACCGAGCAGATGCCGCGCCCAGCGAGCTTGAAATTCGCGATATGGATGGCGGGACATATATTGCTCAGATTGTCCGGTCCGACCGCGCTCCTGATTAGCGACATCAACCCGAGATCCTGGTCATAGGAAATCGGGAATGCGTCTGGGAGCCGAGCTGGATTCTCGAGTAAATCAAGAAGCAGTTCGGGGGCGATGCGGCCGTCGCGGATTTCTTCGCGAATTTTCTGAAGTAGCTGACTGATTGAAGTTGTACTCATTTTATCTCCTGCCCACAGGGATTCGATTAGCAGATCTAACCAGATGTCAGAAACGCTAATTGATTGCCCTGCAGGAATGTGAAGGAGGGAGAATTCCCAGCCTTCTCTCGAATCCGCTCAGAGAGCCAAAAGAAGACTATGAAAATTGATGTAAACTTTAATTTAATCTACTACAGCATAGCGCCTTTGTCAATCTACGAACAATAGCGTATAATTACACCATCATTCCATCGTACTTTAAAGCTTTCAACTTGATAACTTTATAACTTTTTATGCTCTACATCGCCTCAGACCACGCCGGATTTCAACTGAAAAAATTCCTATCACTTCAACTTGAAAAAACCTTGAAACTCCCCTTCGAGGATCTTGGTGCTGTTTCATTTGATAAGGACGACGATTTCCCTGATTTCGCCACAGCAGTGGCAAAAAAAGTAGTTAAAAATAAAGAAAATCTGGGAATTTTAATTTGTGGCTCAGGCCAAGGAATGTGTATCACCGCCAATAAACTTGCCGGCATCCGCGCGATTCACGGCAGCAGCATTCGAGAGACGGAGATGGGACGAAAAGACAACGACGCCAATGTACTCTGCCTCGCCGCCAGAATTTTATCGACTGAATACGCGCTCGCAATTGTTAAAACATTTTTGAATACTAATTTCGATAAACAAACTAGGCGAATACGTCGTTTAAAAAAAATTTCTAATTTAGAAAAGTAATATGACAGCTATCATTCCAGCCATTCTCACTGAAAGTTTCGAAGACCTGCGCCGGCAAATCCGTCGCGTCGACGGACTATTTCCATTCGTCCATCTCGATGTGATGGATGGAGAGTTTGTCCGCAAAAAATCTTTTTTTGAGGTTGAGAAAATTCCGGGGATCGGCACTAGCCTGCAATACGAACTTCACCTGATGGTGAATAGCCCTCTAACCGAAATGAAGAAGTGGCAGCACACTCCCAATGTTTCCCGCGTAATCATCCATCGCGAGTCCCCAGCCTCGGTCGAAGAGTGTCGCGCTTTCGCGAAGGCACACTCCTGGGAATTCGGCATGGCTCTAAATCCCGATACCCCGCTCGAAGTTGCTATCCCCTATTTCAAGGATCTGGACTATCTGTTGTTTATGACCGTTTTCCCGGGACGCCAGGGAGCGCCCTTTCAAGAAAGTGTTCTGCCAAAAATCCGACAATTCCTCTCTCACGAGGGACACCCACGATTTGGAGTTGATGGCGGAATAAATTCCACCACCATCCATAATTTCCGAAATTTAAATGCTGATTTCCTCGATGTCGGTAGCGCGCTGATGCTGGCGCCTGACATTGAGAAGGCTTATTTAGAACTTAAAAACGCACTGTCATCCTAGCAATCGATTCCCCGCTTGGGCGGGGTAGGGGTGGGTTGGTCAACGTTGTCGAACCCACCCCCGGCCTTGAGGCCGACCCCGCCCGAGCGGGGATTAATGACAAATATAATTTTATGTTGGACCTAGTCATCATCGGAGGAGCGGCGGCCGGCTGCAGCGCGGCCGTCTATGCGGCCAGACGAAAATTAAATTTCAGGATGATTACTGCCGACATCGGCGGCGAGGTCGCGTTGTCGGGCGTGATAAATAATTGGCCCGGCCTGATCACGATTGAAGGATTTGAACTCGCGCAGAAACTAGCCGAGCATGTCCGTCACTACGGAGTTACGATCGAAGAAGGGCTCTGGGTTGAGAATATTCGCTCGGAAAAAAACTTCCACATTGTTTATGTAAAAGGCCCGAAGGGGGTGGAAGAAATAAAAACCAAGACCGTAATTATTGCCACTGGCATTCATCCGCGCCACCTCGATATTCCCGGCGAAAAGGAATTCAACCGTAAGGGCGTAACCTACTGCACCGTCTGCGATGGCCCGCTTTTCAAAAATAAAATCACTGTCACGGTCGGCTCCGGCAACAGCGCTCTGGAGTCGGTGATCATGATGAACGGGATCGCAAAAAAAGTTTATCTCTTCAGTAAATTTGTCGACACTCCGGAGAACAAAGGCGGCTTCCCCAGGGGGGAAAATATTTTGATCGACAAAGTAAAATCTTTGCCAAACGTTGAGATTATTTATGGGGCGACTTCGACAGAAATTACCGGAAAGGATCAAGTTGGGTCTCTGAAATATAAAGACGTCAGCGGTAAGGCGCAAACGCTAAATGTCGATGGTATCATGGTCCACATCGGTCAAATCCCAAACTCCGAATTGTCCCCGACAGTGAAAAAGGACCCAGGCAAGCAGATTATGGTTGATGAAAAATGCCGCACCAGTATGCCGGGGATCTTCGCGGCTGGCGACGTGACGAATGTCGCGTTCAAGCAAATCGGCATCGCGAGCGGCCAAGGCATCACCGCCGCCCTCGCCGCGATCGAATATATAAATCTTTGGAAGGAATAATTTTAACTGTCATTTCGAGGTAGTCCCCGCTTGGGCGGGGTCGGCCTCAAGGCCGGGGGTGGGTTCGACAACGTTGACCAACCCACCCCTACCCCGCCCAAGCGGGGAATCCATACGATGACAAACACAAATATGTACCAATTACTCGCCATCGGTGATCCGGTCATCGACACTCATGTCCGAATCGATGATTCGGACAGCGCCTGCCAGCTGATCCCGCATGGGAAGATGAAGCTGTGCTTTGATTACGGCAGCAAAATTCCCATTCGGCATAGTTTTCAAAGTCTCGGCGGCAACGCGGCGAACGTCAGCATCGGCGCGACCAAGCTTGGACTAAGCTCGGCCATCCTCTCGACGATCGGCGACGACCCCAACGGCAAGCTGGCTATCCGCGAACTCGCGAAATACGGGGTCGACACGTCTCTCCTCACAACCGACAAAAAATCCAATACCCGCTACTCCGTCGTTCTGAATTACAAAGAAGAGCGAACTATTTTAGCTTACTCTGACCGCAAAAATTACTACTGGCCAAAGCCAGAGCCGAAGGCTGATTGGATCTACTATACCGGCCTCTCCGAAGGATTTTATTCTCTCCATGAAGACCTCATGGCCTATCTCCGGCGCCACCCCACGATACGATTGGCGTTTAATCCCGGAGCAAACCTCCTCAAATATGATCGCGACTATCTGCCGGAGATTTTATCGCGCGCCGACCTGCTGATCGTGAATCTCGAGGAAGCGGAATCGATAACCGGCAAAACTCTCGCCAAAGAAAAATCCGTCAGCGCGCTAATTCACCATCTCCTCGCCGAGGGCGCGAAGGAGGTTGTCCTCACCGATGCGGTGCGGGGCGCCTGGGCCGCCAACCAAGATGAAGTTTGGCATATGAAAGCATTACCGGTGCCGGTGATCTCCATGACCGGAGCCGGGGACGCCTTCTCCGCCGCCTACCTCGCCGCCAGAATTTATAAACTTGATCTGAGGCAAGCACTAGCCTGGGGTATCGCCAACGGCGCCGCCGTAATTCAAAAAGAAGGCCCGCATGACGGCCTCCTTGATCGAAAAGAGATTGAGCTATTCCTAAATAAATTTAAGACAATTCAGCCGGGTTTAGTTTAGAGATAAACTCAGTACTGGCGCTTTTTAGAATCCGCTTCGCCTCGGGATAATCAAGCCTCTCCATCGCCGCTTGATATGGAAGCCAGGCGGCATTTTTTATTTCTATTTCTTGAACTTTCATTTCTCCATCCGCGACTAAGCCGACAAAATACCGGACTGTCTTGTCAACATGTTCGCCGCGGCCGACAAAAGAATATCTTTCATCAAAACTGCGCTCCTCATAAACTTTCTCCAATTTCAAACCGGTCTCCTCCATAAACTCGCGCCTGGCGGTATCCGCGTCGCTTTCACCAGCATTCTTATGGCCCTTCGGGAAACCCCAATGTCCGACCTGGTGCTGGATCAGTAAATACTCCAAATTACCACGATGAAGACGAATCGGAATAATACCAAATGAATTATCTAACATACTAAGTCTCAAAATCAACTACCACTGCATGATTTATCCCTCGCAAACGATTTAATTCCTCGCGCCGGCCGCGAAAAAATTCAACAGAACTTTCAACCTCATGATGTTTTAATTCCGGTCCGAGGTCGCAAATGCTATGCTCGAAACCTCTCACTTTTGCAAGAATTTCGTTCGCCAAAGCAGGATGGTCGGATTCAGCGGCGGCGAGTTCCCGGAGATAATTTAGAGTTCCTTTAACCGATTGAATCTTCGCCTTCAGCTCCTTCACCCGCTTCAGGTATTTTGCCCTTTCAGTGCTCTGAACTTCCTGGTTGGCCAGATCCCGAAGCTCCTTGTGAGTCGCCACCAGAGCATCATTTATCATCAGCTTTGATTTGGATGAGAGAAACTGTCCACCCATTCTCTCACAGCAACTCGTAAAAAATTCCTGATAGGCTTTTCTCCATGGCCAAACCTCATAGCCAAATTCCGCCATCAGATCCTCCAGCTCAATGACGGTTTCAGGCTGTTCATATTCAATCTCATCCAAAACTTCGACCATTTTTTTCCTGGTCGCTTCAGGAAATAACGGCGGCAAATTTTTGTGCAGATTTTTGAATATGTTAATTGTGTGTTGCATAATATTTTGTAATATTGTACATGGCGATCCCGGCCGCCACGCTGACGTTCAAGCTTTTCTTTTTCCCTCGCATCGGCAGATGGACCGCCGCGTCGCAGTATTTCAAAAGGTTGGCCTTAACTCCAGTTTTCTCGTTCCCAACGATTAACGCTAGCGGAAATTTAGGCTTCCACTCATATATATTAACACTCTTCTTGGTTTGCTCCAAGGCGACGATATGAAAACCCGCTTTCTTCAGCCTTTTTAACACCGGCGCGGTGTTCTTCGAATGTTCCCACGGGACCCATTTCTCAGCGCCGAGCGACACTTTGTCCACCTGAACATGCGGCGGGCAAGGGGTGTAGCCGGTCAAATATAATTTATCCACCCACGCCCCATCAGCCGTCCTGAACATCGCGCCGACGTTGTGTCCGCTGCGGATGTTGGGGAGGATGAGGACGAATTTTTGCATATAATTTACAAGGTTACGCACTGTCCTCCTCTTCCTTAAGAGGAGGTGCCCCACGGGAGGAGGAGTAATCGCGTCAATTGTTGTTCTGTATAAATTAAGGTGATATACTTCCATCCATAATCACATTATACGCTATCAAAAATTCACTTACAATACAATGAAATTTAATATAAATATGAATAATAAAATAATAATAGCCAAAAGAAATACGGCTAAAATTAAGAAATTTGAAGAAAAAGAATGGAAATTAGCAAATATCGAACGATACGGAAGGGTAAGGATTGCTAGGAAAAAATCATACAAATTAGTTTCAAATGACAAAAATGGTGATATTTTAGGAATAATAGATTTATTAATCGATAATAATATAGCATATATTACCAACCTAATTGTTAGCTCAAAACACAGGAGAAAAGGTGTGGGTAAAGATCTGATTCAGTCTGTTGAAAAAATTGCTAAGAAGAATAATTATACAAAGATAACTTTTGAAACAGAAGAAAATTGGACAGCGCCAAAGTTTTATAAAAAAATGAATTATAAAATTACCGGAAAACACAAAAATCATTATTTTGGGACAAGTTGTCTGATATTTACAAAATTTTTATAATACATGCTCCCGGTAGGCAGTAGATTGCTGTCACAACCCTGACCCCCATGAATATCTACCTCGACGAATCCTACAACTTCCAAAAAGACAAGGGCAAGATGTTCATAAGCATCAACGGTTTTGCTGTCTTGCACGATAAGGCACTACGAAAACGTTGGGGCGCAGTGAGAAAATCATACGCACAATCAAAACGTCGTGTCCACGCTACAGACTCTCATTTTGAAGGGTTGAGAGAAAAAAGTATAAAACTGCTCGGCAGACATGACGTTAACATTCTTTCGGTGTTCCAACTTGAACAAGAGGTGCCACACGACTATTTTGGTAAAGACGGAATAAAATTTGATTCGGTATACGCTGATCTATTGAAGAAACTATTTGTTGAACTGTCGCTTGGCGAATATAAAGAGGCCCGCATAGTTATTGACGCCAGGAAACACAAAGGTGGAAGATTGGGAGAAAAAAGATTCAGAAAAGAAATTGAGGATTTTCTCAAAAAACAATTTTCAGGAACGGTTTCAACTTTTAAAACCACCCCCTCATATATGGATACGCTCGTTGAACTAGCCGATTTTGTTTCAAACACTTTTTATAAGGAATATCAGGCTGACTCGAAACATGTGTTTGAGAACATAGGGTTCCGACTCGTACAAATCAAAAATCCGCTATAAGGCGGATTTCCGTAAGAGCCTTTTGGGAATGTCTTTGCTTCACCGGGATGTTCTTGATGAGAACGCCCTCCACAAAGCTTTACCCTAAGGACTTATCTTATGAATACATAATACCAAAAAAAACCCGTTTTGTCAATATATGTGGATAAGTATTGGTATTTTGGCTAATTTGAAGCATTATAATTAGACCAAATATGCACTTGCGAAAGAAATCCAATTTATTATGAGAATCACCGCCTCTCCAACCTGCTCATCCACAAACTCTGCGCCGCGGTGAGCGCGACGGCGAGCGCGTCGGCCGCGTCGTCTGATTTTATCTTTTCTTTGAGGCCGAGGATAGTCGCCACAATTCTCTGCATCTGCCCCTTCTCCGCCCGGCCATAGCCGGTCATGGACTGCTTCACCTGAAGTGGCGTAAACTCATCGACCGGCAGACCGCTCTCGACTGCGGTCAACAAAATTACTCCCCTCGCCTGCCCGACTTCGATGGCGGTTTTTACATTTTTGAAAAAAAATAACTCTTCGACGGCGACACGCGAAGGTTCATATTTTTTTACCAAAACCAAAAGTTCATTACGAACCTCGAGTAGGCGATCAACAAATTTTTTTTTAGAAGAAGTTTCGATGCAACCATAGGCGACCGCCTTCCATTCCCCGCCCTTTACCTGCTCGATAACTCCGAAGCCGACTCTGCCAAACCCAGGATCAATACCGAGAATTCGCATATTAAATTCTGCCCTCGACCACCACCCAATCAATCGCTTTCATAAACGCTTCGATATAATCCGCACGTTTAATCCCATAATCAAGCATGTAGGCGTGCTCGAAGACATCCATCACAAGCAGCGGAACACAGCCGGCAAAGTGGCCGACATCGTGCTCGTTGATCCAAACGTTGAAGAGGCGATCGGCCTCCTTATCAAAATATAAAACCACCCAACCAATCCCCCGCATCGCTGCCATCGCGCGAAAATCTTTCTCAAATACTTCAAAGGACCCGAACTCTTTCGCGATTTTACCTTTTAATTCCGAAGTGGCGGAGCTGGCTTTGGCGGTTAAATTACCAAAATATAATTCATGCAGTCGCATGCCGTTAAATTCCCACCCGAGGCGGCGGTTCAGCTCAGAATATTCCGGCGTACCAAATTTTCCGTCTTTCTCCATCGCCACCAAAATATCATTTAATTTATTAAAATTCGTTACATAACCCTGATACAGTGTAAAGTGATTTTTCAAAAGCTGATCGCTGAAGCCGGCTGTGCCGAGGAGGGAGTCGAAGTTTTTGGGTTGATACATAAAATTAAAAATTAGGAAAAATTAATACTTCAACTTTATCACAGAACCGGGAATAATTCCATCGAATACCCCTCTCCTGCCCCTCCCCTAAAAGGGGAGGGGGCGATAAAAAGTGAATAAAAAAATCCCGCCGCTTTCGCGTCGGGACTTTTGAAAATTTGGTGAGCCAGAGATTCTTCGCTCCGCTCAGAATGACAATTTATTATTTGTATCCTGTACCAACTGGTATGAGACGGCCGATGATGACGTTCTCTTTGAGGCCTTCGAGGTAATCAATCTTGCCGGTGGAGGCGGTGTTGATGAGGATGCGCGCAGTCTCTTGGAAGGAAGCGGCGGAGAGGAAGCTCTGA
>JBBTSL010000016.1:0-2441 GCA_038064745.1 Patescibacteria group bacterium
AGGGAGCGGATCGGTTCGGCCTAGCGCAACTCCATCAATTTCGGGGGAGAGTGGGGCGGAGCGACAAGCAATCTTACTGTTTTGTTTTTACCGACAGCCAGACCTCACCCTACCCTCTCCTCTGTGGAGGCGAGGGTTCACGAACTATGGAACGATTGCGTTATTTCGAGAAACATCAGAATGGTTTCGAACTCGCCGAAAAAGATTTGGAGCTCCGGGGTCCCGGTGAAGTATATGGCACCACTCAGAGTGGAGTGGCTGAGCTGCGCCTCGCGAAGCTGGCTGACATCGCTCTAATTAAAAAAGCCAGAGAGTCGGCACAAGGTGTAGTTGGAGAGATCTCGAAGTATCCGGCGTTAGTGAAAAAGATGGAAGAGTGGGAAGAGAGGGTGCACTTGGAGTGATAAATCTCAAATCCCAAATTACAATGTCCAAAATCGGTTTGGTCATTGGACATTGGGGCTTGGGTTTTATTAGTTGCAGCTTCCTGACATCTTTGGTTTTTCGAAGTGCCAAGCTTCGATGCTTAAGCTGCAGAAGGTGGCGTCTTTCATCGCTTTGATTACCGCCGCCTGGCACGGGTCTTTACGGCAGGGATCGCTGGCTGAATTACTTGTACAGTTTTTTTGCAAGATACATTGGACGCCGTCCTTTTTACCCCAAACATCGACTGCTCTCCCGGTAGTATGAGGGCAATTTTTCGGATCATTATCCTTCAGAATGCAAGTTTGTGGTCTGCCTGGCTTTGGGTTGCAGCTAGTTGAACCTACCGCATTTTGGCAATTTTTTTCAATCAAGGCCTTTTGTTGTTCGAGCGAACGATAACCGTCCGCGACATACAGCAGTATTCCTTGACTTTTTAGACTTGCCGCGGCAGTTATGAGCGCTGGCAGGACGGTAGCGCTATCAACTCTTACACCATTGTTGCTTCTCAGATTGTCCCCAGTTACTGTTGAAAGACCGGCCTCAGATGTCGCGGTAGCTCCGGTGATATCCTCCTCATCTTCATCTGGTGGCTGCGGAATATAATAAATCTTCAACGCCTTAAATTGCACCAGCTCCGGATTGATGGTATAGAATAAAAAATATGAGCTCCAGAGGATCATGAGGCCGATGAGCGCCTGAGTGATATTCTTTTTGCCGACATTTTTCTGCTCGCCGCCGGCGGATACTGTGATACGGAATCCGCCAATGACGATCATGATCGCCGCGACGATGCTCGCGGCCGCAATTGCAAATTTATAAACTGCCGCCAGATATTCCGAGAGGGAAGTGAGATGGATATATCCTTCGGAGTCGACTGATTTATTGATCTCACTGAAATTCAGGCCGGGGATTTTAATTTCCAAGATTGGATTGCTCAGCTTTGCCTGTGTTCCGATCCCAAGGATGCCGGTTTGGTTGTCTTTTGCTGCTAGAGCGGTGGCGTCAAAATAGCATTTCCCACTTATGCATTTTACCTGTCCATTAGGACTGCCCACTGCCTGTCGGCACGGATCTACGTTGGTGCAGGAAATATCGCTTATAGTAAGTCCGTAATCTTCGCAACTGGTTGCTGAGCAAGTATTGTCGGAACAGTAAACGCAGTTGGAATATTGGGTGCTGGCACTGGATTTTGCTGTTTGAGCGACACAGTCTGTGACGCCTGCTGTCTGAAGTTCGCAATCGTTAGGCGCCGATCCGTAATTTGTAGTAATAGTGCACCTACAAGATCCGGCCAGAACCGCTTCTGGCTGCAAAAAAAATAGCATTCCCGCGCCGATAATTAAAATTAAAAGAAGACGCCTCATAGCTATTTCGCAATTAAAGAAGAAAGCAGATCGGAAAAGTTGATGTCGAGTTTCGTGTTCAGCTGTTTATTGTTGATGAAAATAAGTGGTGGAGCTCCAAGCTGAAGACTGACCGCTTCGTCGTAATCTTTTTTTATCGCCGCCACGGTACTGTCCGCGGAGAGGCATGCTGACCAAAGCGCGAGATTTAATCCGGCGTCATTCGCGGCCTGCTCCAGGCCGGACTCACGCAGGTTATAATTTCTAGAAATCAGGGCGTCGAGGAAATCCCAGCTTAGCGGCTGACCATCTTTCGATCTCTGTCCGCCGGCGCAGAGTACAGCTTTGTGGGAGAGCACACCGTCCGTCAGGATCAGGCTGGCGGTCGGAGCGTGTTTGAAATATAAACGCGCGCTTTCAGGGTGTTGCCTTACAAATTTGCTTAGCTCCGCGTGGATTTGCCTACCCCGCTGATCGCCGAGGTCTTGATACTCAACGATTGTAATCGGCGCGGCAATGTAGCCGAGCGGTTTGTCGGCGGACCCCAGCGAGATAGGAGTACTAGCATCGGCGATGAGCGGCTCGGTCGTGGCGGAGGTCGTGATTGACCGGTAGTTCTTGATTTCCTTCGTCAGCATCCCAATGTTCTCAAAAAACCCATCAAGAGCAATT
>JBBTSL010000017.1:0-2110 GCA_038064745.1 Patescibacteria group bacterium
CGCAGGCCAAACAACGTCTCGCAGTATCCTTCCTTCTTGGTGAAAGCCAACGTGCTGTCGATGTATTTTTTGACTCCGCTGAATTCCCGGAAATACTTTTCAATGAAATCCTTCGCCTCCTGATGCGTGATATCGGCGCGCCAGCTGAGACCATAAACACCCATCCCATATAGGACGCCGAAATTTACCTCCTTCGCCGAGTAGCGCATCTCCTTAGTAACCTGCTCGAGTGGCACGCCGTGAATCGCGGCGGCGGTCGCGCGATGAATGTCCTCATCTTTCTCAAAAATTTCAATCATCTTCTTATCCTCCGCCAACGACGCCACCACCCGCAGCTCAATCTGTGAATAATCCGCGCTAATCAACGTGTAGCCGTCCTCGGCAATGAAAGCCTTGCGAATTTCGCGGCCGAGTTCTGTTCGAATCGGAATGTTTTGCAGATTTGGCTCCGAGCTGGACAATCGGCCGGTCGCTGTGACAACCTGATTGAAAGATGAGTGAATGCGTCCGGTCTTCGGCTGAATAAGCTTCGGCAACGTATCAATATAAGTATTCTGCAATTTCGTGAGTTCGCGATAGATGCTGATCTCAGGGATAATCGGGTGCAGGCCGGCCAATTTTTCCAATTCTTCCGCAGAAGTCGAGAGGCCGGTCTTGCCCTTCTTGACGCCCTCGACCGGAATATCTAATTTCTCAAACAAAATTTCACGCAATTGGAGTGGTGAGGAAATATTAAATTCTTGCCCGGCGAGCGAATAAATTTTCGCGCTTACCTCCCCGATCATCTTATTCACCTGCAGAGATAGTTTCCCCAATAATTTCGTATCGACCGCCACGCCATAGAGCTCCATCGAAGCGAGCACCGGCTCTAGTGGCATCTCGATCTTCTCGAGCAGGCCAAGGTTATTAATTTCGTTCAGATCATTTTTTAAATGTTCCGCGATAATAAAAACTAGAAATGTTTCGTAAGCTATCATTCGGCGATCAAGGCCAAACAAACTCTCCTGCCCACTCGAAGCGGTAAGTTCCTTGCCAAGCACTCGGAGTACGAGGCTCGGCACATCGTGCGCGCGACTCCCGGGATTCAAAATATATGAGGCGACCATGACATCAAACAGAATATTCAAAACTGGAATTTTTCGCAGCCATAAAACTTTGATGAGCTGTTTCAAATCGTGCCCCACCAACTCCAAGTCAGGCTCCGCAAAAATCGGATAAAATTTCTCCGCCAACTCCGCGCTCAAAAAATACACGTCTTTTTCAACCGCTACCACCAGGCCAACAATTTTACTGCTATAAATATCAGCGCCATCAAGGGCGACGCGCGCGGCGAACCGTTTGCTAGCCCGAACCATTTTTATAATTTCCGGAATTTCATCAGCGGCTTTCACCTCAGTAAATCGAAATTCCTTATCACTCCTTTTGAGTTTCTTTTTTTGCTGTTCGGCAAATTCGTCGCCGGCCGCCCCGAATTCAGGCAGGCGCTTCAAAAGCGAAACAAATTCAAACTTCTGAAAAAGTTCAATAATCTTCTCCCGATCAAAGGGTTTGATTTTGCACTTCTCAATACTAAAATCAATCCCGGGGACGTTCAGATCAATAGTCGACAGATGCTTGCTCATGAAGGCGCTATCTTTACCCGCCTCCAACTTTTTTATCAATCCGTCTTTGAAACCTAATTTTTTTAATTCGGCAAATTTTTTGAAAATGTTTTCTATCGTTTGAAGTTTGAGAATAAGCTCGGTGGCGCCCTTCTCCCCGATCCCCGGCACGCCCGGAATATTATCAGAAGTGTCGCCGCGTATCGCTTTGTAATCAACCATTGCTTCGGGGCCAAAGCCGAATCTTTCTTTGACTGCTTTCTCATCATAAATCACCGTGTCAGCGAGGCCCTTCCGTAGCGTATAAACTTTCACTTTTGGATTCACGAGCTGAAGTGTGTCCATGTCGCCCGTCACGATATAGGTTTCGACCGGCTCCTCGAAGGCCAGCCTCGAGAGCGTGCCGATGACGTCGTCTGCTTCATAGCCGGATTTACTGAAAACCGGGAACTGAAAAGCTTCTGCCACCTGCTTCGCCAGCGGAATCTGATCATATAGCGCCTGATCGG
>JBBTSL010000018.1:0-3663 GCA_038064745.1 Patescibacteria group bacterium
GCTCGATGAGGACCGAGAAGTTCATCATCCCCATCGGAAGCGGGTGTTCGTACAGCCCGGTCTGCCATTTGTTTTGTTTTGGAGCATTGGCTGGAAGGATTTTGATGCCGCCAATCAATTCAATTCCTCTTTTTGCGTAGTCAAAGTCGATTTCAGACATTTTGTGTCTCCTCTGCAGTTGCAAATGTGCTAGTTTCTTATAACATATGTTGGGATACTTATCAAGTATTTCAGTCTTGCGCATTGGTTTTTTTTCTGTTAAAATGGTCATCAACGGACTTTAGACTTTAGACTTTTGACTTTTGACTAAATCTTTATGCAATCACGTACATTATCAGTCGAAACTTCAAACAAAATCGGCCAGGAAGTGACGGTGATGGGCTGGGTGAACGCTCGTAGAAATATGGGCAAGATTGTGTTTCTCGATATGCGTGATCGAGAGGGGATTTTGCAAGTTGTGGGCGTGCCAAGCCAGATGGATCCCCCTTCGGTTGAAATTTTGAAGGATGTTCGTCCGGAATGGGTATTGTCGATTACGGGGACTGTCCAAGAACGTGGCGCCAAACAAAAAAATTCGGAGATGCCAACCGGCAATGTTGAACTCCTCATGAAAAGTTTGGAAGTTTTGAATACGGCGCTGACTCCGCCTTTTGAGATTGATAAAAATACTATAGGAATCGGTGAGGAGTTGCGTCTGAAATATCGTTACCTCGATCTGCGTTCGGAAAGGATGAAAAAAAATATAATTTTACGAAATAATATTTCGCAATTTTTCAGGCAGAATTTGTTGGCCGAGGGATTCCTAGAGATCGAGACGCCGATCCTCACCAAGGGTACGCCCGAAGGCGCGCGAGAATTTATCGTGCCATCCCGCACCTATCCCGGGCAGTTTTATGTTTTGCCTCAGTCGCCTCAGCAGTTCAAGCAACTTCTGATGGTTGCCGGCCTAGAGAAATATTTCCAGCTGGCGCGCTGTTTTCGCGATGAGGACCAGCGAGGCGATCGTCAGCCGGAGTTTACCCAGCTTGACCTGGAGATGTCGTTTGTCGAGCGCGAGGACGTGATGGCCGTTATCGAGAACATGCTCGTCAAAATGGTGCAGAGCGTGACGCCGCACAAAAAAATTCAAGAGACTCCGTTCCCGCGACTCACCTACAAAGAATCAATGGAGAAATACGGAAACGATAAACCGGATCTCCGGAAAGACAAGAACGATCCGAACCTGCTAGCTTTTTGCTGGGTGGTCGATTTTCCATTTTTCGAGAAGACCGACGACGGTGGCTGGACGTTTAGCCACAATCCTTTTTCGAGTCCGAAGCCGGAGCATATGGACTCTCTCATGAAGGGGGAAAATATTGGGGAAATTTTGACGACGCAATACGACGTGGCGCTGAACGGGTTTGAAATCGGCGGAGGCAGTATCAGGAATCATCAGTCAAAGGCCCTGAAAAAAGTTTTTGAGATTATGGGTTTTACTGAGAGCCTGATTCAGACGCAGTTTGGCCACATGCTCGAAGCGTTTGATTTCGGCGCGCCGCCGCATGGCGGTATCGCGCTTGGAGTCGATCGGGTGATCGCGATCTTGGCAAATGAGCCAAACATTCGCGAGGTGATTCCCGTGCCGAAGACCGGCGACGCCCGGGATCTCATGATGGGCGCTCCATCAGCTCTGCCGCAGAAGGCTCTCGATGATGTGCATATTGCTATAAAGAAGTAGTGTCATGTCCAAACAAATCACGCTCGAAAAATTTCAGGGGCCGCTTGATCTCCTCTTACAGCTGATTGAAAACGAGAAACTTGCCATCACGGAAATTTCTCTGGCTGACGTTACGGAGCAATTTTTCAAACACCTTATTTCTCTAGAAGGCGAGCGGTCGGAAGAGTTGGCGGACTTCCTCGTGATTGCGACCAGATTGGTTTATATCAAGTCGCGTCAGCTATTGCCGTATCTCTATCCGCCCGACGAAGATGATGGGAAGAGCTTGGCTGAACAGCTGAAATTTTATAAACGATACGCAGATGCCAGTAAATATATTGAGAAAAAATGGCGAGAGGAGCCGATGGCCTATGGTAGGATAGAGCCGGCAGTAGTGGTGAGCGGATTTTTTCCGCCACAGAATGCCGCCGCTCGTGATCTGCGGGAGTCGATGCTGCAGCTGCTTAGGCGGCTGCAGCCTATCAATCCTCTGCCCGAGGTCAAGATGGATCGGACTGTCTCGGTGGAACAAAAAATCAAATTGATTTATAATACACTTCTTAAATTTAAAAGTTTGAGTTTTAATAAGCTTTTGGAGGATGCGTCCAGCCGCAGTGAAGTGATCGTCAGTTTTCTTGCCCTGCTTGAATTGATCAAAAAAGAAAAAGTTGCGATTGATCAGGGCAGCGCATTCGAAGATATGATTATCACAAAAATTTAATATGTCTCTTGAAAAATCCCAAATCCCAATTACCAAATCTCAAATTGAGACGATTTTATTTGTGGCCTCAAAGCCGGTCACAATTAGGAAGATGGCCAAACTTTTGAACGTTGAGGAAAAAATTGTTGAAGAGGCTTTGTCGATGTTGAAAAAAAAGTATCCGGCCGAAGAATCCGGCGTGGTTTTATTTCAGAACAATGACGAATATCAATTGGTGTCGAATCCAGACCATCATGCGATAGCGGAACATTTTATCAAAGCGGAGATTAGCGGCGAATTAACCCGTCCGCAACTCGAGACGCTGACGGTTATTTCCTACTGCGGACCGATAACCAAGCCGGAACTTGAGCAAATTCGTGGCGTCAACTGCAGTTTGATCCTGCGTAATTTATTGATCCGCGGGTTGGTCAAAGAGACAGATGTCAGTTCAACTTTGCTGCCGTCGTATGAGATAACGATGGAATATTTACAGCATCTCGGTCTGTCGGACACGAAGGAACTGCCGGATTATGGGACGCTTCATAATCATGAGTTTATAGTTAAAACCCTAGACGGGACCTCATCCTAACCTTCTCCTTGGAGGAGAAGGAAGCGTCGTTTCCCCTCTCCTTCAAGGAGAGGCGGGGTGAGGTCTTGATTTTAAATATGTCACAAAAGATTACTGATTTTCTTTCTTCGGTCGGGATGATGGTTTTCGGGGTCGGACTATTATTTTTTTCATCCGTAACTTTCACCGCGAAGCCGGTGCAGAGTTTTATTTCCGGCCTGCCGGCTGGATACGTCCGACCGTTTTCGGAGAAGGAATATGTTGCTCCATCTTTACCGGTCAGCCGTCCGCTCTTGCCGATGTTGCGCGAAAAAAATATTATTTATTCCGCGACCATGACGGCGAAGACTGCGATGGTGGTAGATGACGGGAGTGGTACGGTTTTGTTTAAGAAGAATACTGACGAAGTCCGTTCGCTTGCCAGCGTGAGCAAGCTGATGAGTGCTTTGGTGCTCAACGATCTAATCACCGACTGGGCAACCTCGACCACTATTACTGATGAAGATGTCGATCCTTCCAGTCATCATATTTTTGTTGGCGAGCGTTATACTCTTCTGGATCTTTGGAAGGTCGCTCTGATCGGGTCATCCAATAGCGCGATCCAGGCATTAGTTCGTTCTACCCGCCTCAGTGAGGGGGAGTTCGCGGTCAAAATGAATGAGAAGGCTAAAGCGCTTGGCTTATATTCCCTTCGATTCG
>JBBTSL010000019.1:0-6042 GCA_038064745.1 Patescibacteria group bacterium
AAAAATAAACGCCAAAAATATTTTAAAGAGGTCGCGGAGCAGGAGGTAACGACGGTATTTTTTGAGTCTGGACATAGAATTTTAAAATGCTTGAATGATTTGAAATCGGTCCTGAGTTCTGAACGCCAATTAGTCGTCTGTCGCGAATTAACAAAAAAATTTGAAACTGTCTACCGAGGCAACATTGATCAGATAATGGAAATTATGAAGGACGAAAGAGGGGAGTTCGTAATTGTAATTGATTCGTATGAAAAAAAATAAACAATTTTACATCACCACCGCCATACCCTACGCCAATGACAAGCCGCACCTGGGGCATGCGATTGAATTTCTATATACCGATGTAATGGCGAGATACCAGCGACTGATTGGCAATGAGGTATATTTCCTCAGTGGCACCGACGAACACGGCCAGAAGATGCTGAAGACCGCCAAGGATGCCGGGCGGCCGGTGGAGGAGTTTGCAACCGAGAAATCGGCTATTTTCCAAAATCTCCTCGATCAGTGGAATATTTCCAACGATGACTTCATCCGAACCACCGAGGAGCGGCATATCAAAGGCGCCCAAAAAATTTGGAAAATGGTATACGACAACGGCGACATCTACAAAAAATCCTACACCGGACTGTATTGCTACGGCTGCGAAACGTTTAAGACCGAGAAGGATCTGGTGGGCGGTAAATGTCCACTGCACAATCGCGCGCCAGAGTTGGTCTCCGAAGAAAATTATTTTTTTAAACTTAGTAATTACGCCGAACCGCTGAAATTTCTATTTGAAGAACGCAAAGATTTTGTAGTTCCGGAGAATCGCGGCAAGGAAATGCTGAACATTATCAAAGAGGGCCTCGAAGACGTCAGTATTTCGCGTTCACGTGAGAAACTCCCGTGGGGGATACCGGTGCCTGGAGATGAGTCGCAGGTAATGTATGTTTGGTTCGATGCGCTGAGCAACTATATCACCGGGCTCGGATACGGGGGGGATGAAAAATTATTGAAGAAGTTCTGGCCCGGCGTTCATGTAATCGGCAAAGATATTAATCGTTTCCACTCCTTGCTCTGGCCGGCGATGCTGATGTCAGCCGGGTTGGACGTGCCACGTCAGATTGCGGTCCATGGCTTTATTTATGCCGCCGACGGTCAGAAAATGAGCAAGTCACTCGGCAACGTAATCGATCCGTCTGAGCTTTTGGCCGGTGAATTTCCGTTGGAGGCAATCCGCTACTACCTGATGCGTGAGATTCCATTTGATAATGACGGTAATTTTTCCATGAAGCAACTTGCCGAGCGCTATGGGGGAGACCTCGCCAACGGCATCGGCAATTTGTGTTATCGCATTCTGACAATGATCGAGAAATATAGCGCGAATCAGGTGCCAAAAGTTGAAACGGTGAGTCAGGATTTTATAGATTTTTTACAGAATAATATCTGGCCGGCCTACGAAAAAGGCATGAACGACTGGCGTTTTGATCTGGCTCTCGAGGCAACCTGGAAATTCGTTACCTTCTGCGACCAGCAAATTTCTGATCGGCAACCGTGGGCGATGGCCAAGGCCGGGAAGACACAGGAGGTGAGCGACCTGCTCTATCACCTGGCCGAAGCGCTCAGACACATCGCCGTCATGATCTGGCCAATAATGCCTGAGACTTCGGAAAAAATTATTCTCCAGCTTGGGCTTGATGTCGAGAAGGAATTCGCGAAGCCGCTCGCCGATCTGCAGCAATGGGTAGACCTCACAATCGGAAATAAAATAATTAAGGGAGCGCCATTGTTCCCTAGATTGGAAATTGGAAATTAGGATTTGGGATTTTTTACTTATATGCCCACCCTCGACATCGTCCTCATCGCCATCATCGCAGTTTTTGCTTTGTTTGGGTTGTGGTTTGGGCTCGTTAGTTCGCTCGGCTCGCTCGTCGGCAGTGTGGCTGGCCTATACATCGCGAGCCGATACTACGCGCTACCGGCCGAATGGCTTATGCAATTTACCGGTTGGTCGGGGAACTTCCCTAAATTCGTTTCTTTTATATTTGGTTTCCTGATTATCAACAGACTGGTCGGTATCGGGTTCTACCTGGCCGATAAGGCGCTCTTCATCGTTACCTCGCTTCCGATTATTCACGGGTTGAATAAAATTCTTGGATTTATTTTTGGCGCTGCGGAGGGAATAATCGTCATCGGAATCTCATTATACTTCTTTCAAAAATTTCCTTTTTGGGATCCGCTTATTCATCAGTTAGCCGTTTCCAAAATTGCGCCCTATTGCGTGAATATTGCCTCGCTTCTGTGGCCTCTTCTTCCTGAAGTATTAAAAATGGTCAAGATATAGGGGCTTCGCCACATATATTCTCATTCGCTCGGAAATATTTAAAAAAGTTTAACTATTTCACTCACTCATTTCGAATATGATGGTCGATACTCATGCGCACTGCCATTTTAGCGCCTACAAGGGCGATCAGAATGAAGTAATCAAACGCAGTCTCGAAAAGGGAACGGTTATAAATTTAATCGGAACTCAGCGTTTCACCAGCCGGCGCGCGGTCGAGGTGGCAGAGAAATATACCGGAGTCTATGCCGGTGTCGGCTTGCACCCGGAGCACCTTTTTTCTCAATACCTTGACGACGAAGAAACTACGTTTATAACGCGCGAGGATTTTTTTGATTATGAATATTACAAAAGATTAGCCACTAACCCGAAGGTAGTCGGGATCGGGGAGTGCGGGCTGGATTTTTACAGGATTCCGGAAGGCATGTCAGTCGAGAAGATGCTGCCGAAGCAAAGCGAAATTTTTCTACAACAAATAAAACTCGCGAAGGAATTTGGTCTGCCGCTTATCATTCACTGCCGTGACGCGCACGAACAGATGCTTGATATTTTGAAAAAAGAAACAGGAATAACCGGCACAATGCATTGCTACACCAGCAACTGGGCCAACGCCGAACAATATCTTAACCTCGGACTTTATATCGGCTTCACCGGCGTCATCACATTTCCTCCCAGGAAATCCGACCCCAAGGCGCAGGAAGATCTGCTTGAGGTAGTCCGGCGCATGCCGTCCGACAGAATTCTCCTCGAGACGGACTGCCCCTACCTCTCGCCAATTCCTTTCCGCGGCCAAAGAGGCGAGCCGTGGATGATCGGGGCGACGGCTGCCAAGATCGCAGAGCTACGCGGAATTTCTCTTGACGAAGTGCTCAAAATTACGACTGAGAATGCCTTGCGATTATTTACGAAAATGAAAAGTTTTTAAACTCTTGACTTTTTGCCGATTTCGTATATAATAATGGCGTTTCGTATGCCTGAGAAATCCGCTAAATCTAGCGACCGACAATACTATCTCTTCGCTATTAAAATTGCGGGTGATTTCGGCGCGACCATAGCAATACCGGTAGTAACATTTGTTTTCATCGGAAGGTGGCTCGATCAAATTTATGACAAATGGCTGTTGTTTACGGTTATTAGTTTTATCCTGGCAGCACTGGTGTCGGCCAGAATAATTTATAAAAAAGCCAAACGATATGGAAGCCAATATCAGGCCCTGATAAACAAAAAATAATTATATGGGCTTCGCCACATATACTCTCATTCGTTCGAAAATTATTAAGAAAACATAATAATTTTGCTCACTCATTTCGAATATGGAATTACATATTCCGCCATTATCACCTGAAACACTTTTCCATCTTGGAAAATTACCTATAACAAATACCATAATAAATACATGGCTAGCTGGAATTATTTTTTTGATCGTAGGCATATTTATCTCACGACAAGCCAGTCTGCGCCCTGGAAAACACCAAAATTTTTGGGAATATATCCTTGAACTTCTCATGGGATACTTCGACCAGGTGACGGGCAGCCGGGCCAAAACCATGAAGTTTTTACCTTTAGCCGGGTCAATGTTTTTCTTTATCTTACTTTCCAATTGGCTGGGGCTCATTCCCGGCACCGGTAGTCTTTTGTTTAAGCACGAATTTCTGCTTCGGCCGGCTGCCACCGATCTCAACCTGACGGTTGCGATGGCTCTAATCTCAGTTATCATGTCGCATCTGTTTGCGATCGGCAGTATCGGTTTTTTTGTCCATCTGAACAAATTTATTCAAGTCGGCAATCTGGTAAAGAGTTTTAAAAGGGGTCCAATCGGAATATTCTCAGGCTTCATCGAATTTATTGTCGGTCTGATCGAAATTACCAGCGAGTTCGCGAAAGTTCTTTCACTATCATTGCGTCTATTTGGAAATATTTTTGCCGGTGAAGTTCTCATGACTGTGATCGCCAGCATTCTTGCTATTATCATGCCAACACCGTTTATGCTACTTGAGCTTCTGGTGGGCCTCGTACAGGCCGGGGTATTCTCGATGCTAACGATTGTTTATATGACGGTAGCTAGCGAGGCGCCACACGGCGAAGAATCTGAGCACAGCGCACATTAGATTATTATATTTTGTTTGTTTTTGAAACAGACAAATTTATTAATTTAATGATGACCAGAACCCAGGAGTATTCACTCTTAGAGAGCTTCAGGTCATCTGAAAGGTAGTCATATGGATCACGCAAGCGCGCTCGCCCTCGCCAAGGGTCTCTCAATGGCAATCGGCGGTTTCGCCCCTGCCATCGCCATCGGTCTTATCGTCAGCAAGGCCATGGAATCAATCGGCCGCAACCCGGAATCAGCCGGCAAAATTTTCGTGCCCATGTTGCTCGGCGCCGCCTTCGCCGAATCTATCGCCATCTACTGCTTGGTGGTAGTTTTCACTTTATCCTAATAGTTCGACTCATTGGATTTAGGTCTGATGAGATGGAATTATTAATACTGTCATTCCCGCGAAGGCGGGAATCCACAATCACCGGACAGACAATTGTAGATTCCCGATCATGGTCGGGAATGACAATGATGAATATTACATATGTCAACAGAAAATGAAACAACAACTGAAGTCCAAAATTCGAATCCCTTGAGCTCGTTTGGAGTTACTCCCACGCTATTCATGTTTCAGCTTGTGAACTTTGCTATTATTGCCTGTATTATTTGGTTTCTAATCTTGAAGCCGCTGACAAAAAAGATGGCGGAACGCGCGAAATTAATTGACGAAAGCCTGGACAACGCAAAAAAAATTCAGGAAAATCTTCAAAAGAGCGAACAGAAATATCAAGAAAAAATTGATGCCGCCAAGGCTGAGGCTGGAGGAATTATCGAAAAGGCCGGAAGAGAAGCCGGCCAGATGGGCGATGAGATGAAAGTTAAAGCCAAAAAAGAAATTGAAACTCTGATTGAGCAGGCGAAGAAAAATATCCGATCAGAACGTGATGAAATGGTGGCTGATGTAAGGAAAGCCGGTGCCGACTTGGTAGTTGCGGCGCTGGAAAAAATCCTGACTGAAAAAATCGATGACAAGAAGGACAGAAGTTTGATTGAGGAAATGATTAAGAAGATCTAAATATGCGAAAAGATTCTCCAAGAGATTACGCGGTGGCTCTATATGAATCGACCAAGGATGCCAAGGGGTCAGAGTTAAAAACAATTTTAAAACAGTTTACCGAACTCATATTTAAAGCCGGACAGGTTCGACAGATTGAAAAAATTATCGCCGAATACTTTAAATATAGCAAACTACAGGAAGGCATAACCGATATCGAAATCACCAGCGCCCGTCCGCTGACTGCCAAACTGGTAAATGAAATTAAAAAGGCTTTTGGAAATAAAGTTGAAGCGACTGAAGGGATTGATGCCGATCTGATCGGGGGAGTAAAAATAAAAACAGAAAATAAAATTTTGGACGCCAGCCTACGCCACCAGCTGCAACTTTTAAAACAAACACTTTCTTAATTTTAAAAATTAGAAAATTAAAAATTGAAAATTCTCACTATATGTCCGTAAACCAAATCGTCGAAGAGCTCAAAAAAAATATCGCTTCTTTCAAAAAAGAAGTTGAGGTTGAAGAAGTTGGAACGATTCTTGAGGTAGGGGATGGGATCGCTAAGCTCTCCGGACTCTCCAAATGTCAGGCCAGCGAAATGTTGGAATTCCCGGCTGCGCCCGCCGAAGC
>JBBTSL010000020.1:0-2067 GCA_038064745.1 Patescibacteria group bacterium
CGAACCGGAACAACCGCTCGGCAGTTTTGGTTCTTTTTCTGCAAAAAGAACCGCCGCCCGCGGAGGGCATAATTTTGGACAACAAAAAAGTATATGTTATACTGATGTAAGTTTATATGCCCTCAAAAAACAAAATTATTTCTGCCTTGCTCATCCTCGGCTTCATCGCGATACTCGCGGAGGTAGCCTGGCTCGTCGCGAAGAGCCCGGATTTCCTGGAGCGACTTGGTCTGAAATACAAAATTCCCTCCGTCTCTCTAATCTTGACTCCGCGTCCGCCACTTTATCTTAGTCAATTTGACGGAATGCCGGTAAGCTCGACCGCGGAACAAATCCCAGAGGTGCTTGGCGTAATGATAGACAATCATCCCGATGCCAGGCCGCAGGCCGGACTCTCACAAGCGCGAGTGGTTTACGAAGCGCCGGTGGAGGGCGGACTTACCAGATATTTTGCGTTATTTAATTCCAGCCAGATAGTGGCCAAAGTCGGCCCAGTTCGAAGTGCCCGTCCATATTTCCTGGATTGGCTGGCGGAGTATGGCAGAAGTTCGTATTGGCACAGCGGTGGTTCGTCGGACGCGCTTAGCCTTATTAAGCAATATGCAGTCTGGGATGTAAATGAGTTTTATCTTGGTCCGTACTTCTGGCGGAGCTCCGATCGTGAAGCCCCGCATAATTTATACACAAATAGCGAGAAATGGAACACGCTTATCGCCGGCACTCCGCACGACTCATCAGGCTGGCTGGGCTGGAATTTTGGCAAGAATTCATTAGCGAGCGCTTCGAGCAGTGAGGTCGCGGACTTGAAAATAAATTTGTATGGCGTCGGCTGGTCGTATGATGCCGACCTTGGGCGTTATGTCCGGTCGATAAATAATAGAGCGATGTTTGATGAGGCTGGCCAGAAAATTTTAGCCGACACGGTCGCTGTTCAATTTGTTGATACGGACGTGATCGATGAGGAAGGTCGCCGTACCGTGACGACGGTCGGAGAAGGGGAGGCTAGATTCGTCCGAGACGGTAGGATGTGGAGGGCAACCTGGAGAAAAGCCGATCGCGCCAGCCGGACTAGATTCTACGATGCCGGTGGCAATGAATTATCCTTCAAACCGGGGCAGATTTGGATTGAAGTTATTCCGCAGAATACGACGATTGAGGTGTCGAGTTAAAAACTTATTTTGATTTCCGCATGTCACCAACTGAAATTGGAATACTCCGACGGTAAATTTTTAAAATTGAGTAAATTAAAAAAACTCTTCATCGCGAAGAGTTTTTTAGTGGTGGACGGAGGGGGAATCGAACCCCAGAAGCTTGAATGGCAATTCCAGCTACGAAACCATTCGCACTCCGCCCTACGTACCACCGGCAATAGTATAGCATAAAAAATAGACTACAAAAAGAGCTCCCTTGCGGGAGCTCCGAGATTCAGCGCGAAAGGTATTTCGCAGTAGAATTGCCACTCATAAAAATAGTATACCAATTTATGAGGTAAATGTCAATCACTTATCCACACCACCCAAAAAGCGCAAAGTATGGTATAATAGATTAGTAAGTTTCAAGGAAAAAGGTAAAAGGAAAGAATTTAAAAAATCGCCAACTGATGATCGGTAATCCAAATAAGTTTATGGATGGTTTTTCGCGGAGAAAAATAAACAAATTCCTGAGGTGAATCCCTCGCGTTGTTTCTTTTTATTTTAAAAAGTTTTCACTCACCGCCTTCCCCGTTTATCGTTCACTCCCTCCCTTTTTAGGGGAGGGGCAGGAGAGGGGTATCTCCAGGAGGTTTGGAGTTCGTAGGGATACCCCCACCCTCGCCCTCCCCCTAAGAGGGGGAGGAACCAGACGATTCCTTCGCCCTTTCCGAGCAGTCATCGCCCTTGTTCTCATTCTCGTCTTCATCACCCAGCTCTTCCAGCCCGCCAAAAAAGATTTTGCGATCGGCGCCACATGTTAAAAATAATCTGACATATGGATAAAAGTAATTTAGTAGTCTTATTCGAAAACGAACCGGTTCGGCGTTTGTGGGATGAGGCCAAAGAAAAATGGTATTTTTCGGTTGTTGATATT
>JBBTSL010000021.1:0-1959 GCA_038064745.1 Patescibacteria group bacterium
GGGTATCGACCGGCACCGCCGCCAACCCGACTCTCGCGACGAGTACCTATAGCTCGGCAACCAATATTTCTGCCGGGGCGAATTTGGTGTTGGGGGCGGATACTACGACTCAATATGGTGTTGTCCGAGCAAGGCGAGATCTGACGGCTTTCCATAATGGACTCCCGGCCACTAATCCGCAAATTATTATTGATTCATCTAATAGTTTGCATTTGGTGTACGTTTCAAAAGAATATAACACGACTTATACTAATATCGCTCACCGAACATCGGCCGACGGTGGCACGACCTGGAGCGAACGGGCGGATGTGACGACTAGCACAACCAGAAATTCAAGTAATCCGCAAATTGCCTCAAGCTCGCCCAATACTTTTCACGTGGCATATACGTCAAATGAGTTTAATGCTAGCTATACAAACGTTGCCTATAGAAAATCTACCGATGGCGGCCTCACCTGGAGTGGTCGGGTGGATGTGACGACTAGCACGGTGTCATTAGGCAGTTCGGAAATTACCGTTGATTCCGCCAACAATTTACACGTGGTTTACTATTCGCAGGAATTTAATGCTTCTTTTTATAACATCGCTTACCGTAAATCTACCGATAGCGGTGCTACCTGGAGCGGACGGGTGGATGTGACGACTAGTACCAGTCAAACGTCTCTAGTTCCGCAGCTGATCAGGGATTCTGCCGACAATTTGCATGTGGTCTATGCGTCGTATGAATACAACGGAAGCAATTATAATATTGCTTATCGGAAGTCAACCGATGGGGGGGCGACCTGGAGCGGGCGAGCGAATGTGACAGCCGGGTCGGCGAATTCAGGGGCGCCAGACATTGCCATTGATTCCAGTAATAATTTGCATGTGGTGTATCAGTCATATGAGTATAATGCGTCAAATTATAACATCGCCTATCGATCTTCCACGGACGGTGGCGCGACCTGGAGCGAGCGAGTGAATGTAACGACCGCTGGAGCATATGGTGGCGTAGCTGATCCAAAAATTGCCGTTGATTCGTCCGGTAATTTGCATGTGGTTTATTGGTTCTATGATCAGCTGTCCTCTCCGTATGTATATTATCGTACGTCAATTAATAATGGCGCCACCTGGAGTACAAGGTTGGATCTTAGTTATATCGTTGCAGAATATCCAGTAATTGCCGTTGGTGCCTCCAATAATTTGTTTGTCGCGTACATTAGTGACGAATTCAATACTGTCGCTAGTGGTAATTATAATATTATCGCTCAAAAGTCCACTAATGGCGGGTCGACGTGGTCGACGCGAGCAGCTTTGCCTGGATTGAACAATCAATCATATAACCCAAAGATAGTGGTGAATACCTCCACCGGAATGTTATATATGGCATATTATTCAAATGAATACGCCAATAGTTACAACAACATCGCCCTTCGCACTTCCTCCGATGGCGGGGCAACCTGGGGGGTGAGACGGGATGTGACGGCGAATACGACGGTGAGTTCGATAAATCCGGTGATTGCTATTAGCTCAAATGGGAATTTGAATGTTGCGTATCAATCTAAGGAGTACAATGCAACATATTATAATATTGCTGCACGCACTTCCACTGATGGTGGTTTGACCTGGGGGGCGAGGCGGGATGTGACAACAAGCGGTGGTGTAGACAACATCTTCCCTTCCCCCACCTTCGACTCCAGCGGCAATTCCTTAATAGTATATCTTTCCAAAGAATATAACGGCGTTTACAACGTCGCTCTGCGCACCTCCACCAACGGCGGCCTTACCTGGGGGACGAGACGAGATGTAACGCAGAGCTCTGCTAATATGCAATCGGCCGCTCCCGCCATCAGTATTCAGCCCACAGGAATAATTTACGTGGCATATAATTCCCAGGAATTAAATGGTTATGCCAATGTTGCGCTGCGCACCTCCACCGACAGCGGCCTCACCTGGGGGACACGGCGCGACCTGACAACGT
>JBBTSL010000022.1:0-8478 GCA_038064745.1 Patescibacteria group bacterium
AAAATCTTCGTTCGTTGGCCCAGTTGTCGAACCTTCACAAATGCTCGGAGGCCAACGTTGGTTACCAATTCGCGACCGAGCTCTTGTCGAACGAGAGTTACTTCCCGACGAACGAAGATTTTTTTAATTTAGCAATGATCCTTAAATCAACGGCGTTCCGCTCATCTCCGGCGGCTGCTCGATGCCAAGAAGTTTGAGGACGGTAGGCGCGACATCGGCTAGCACGCCGACCGGAGTCAGAAGGCTGAGGTCTCCCTCGGGAGCATCCCCCCCCGGACCGGCCTCACCTCTGAAATCTTCGCCGATAATCAGGCACGGCACCGGGTTGACCGAATGTTCCTTGTCCATCTCGCCGGTTTGTAAATTTATTAGCTCTTCGGCATTGCCATGATCGGCCGTCACTACCGCCACGCCGCCGCGAGAGAGAGTGTGATTGATGACTTCCCCGAGGCTGACGTCAACCGCCTCGCAAGCAGCGATCGACGCCGCAAGATTGCCGGTATGCGCCACCATATCGGCGTTGGCGTAATTTATAACGACAAAATCATATTTCCCGCTGTCAATCGCTTTGACTGCTTCCTTGGTCACGCCCGCCGCGGACATCGCCGGCTCCTCGGCATAGCTCCCGACTTTGGGAGACTGGACTAGCGCGCGCTCCTCGCCGGGGAATGCTTCCTCGATCGTCCCGTTCAGGAAGAATGTCACGTGGCCATACTTCTCGGTCTCCGCGACATGGAATTGCCTCAGCCCGCTCTTGCTGATCGCCTCACCAAGACAATTGTGAACGACGATCGGCTCATACGCTACTACTACGGGAATATTTTTCTCGTATTCGGTCATCGTCACAAAAAATAAATTTTCGATTCGCTTGCGTTCGAACCCCGCGAAGGCCGGCAAAACAAAAGCTTTGGTAAGCTCTCTGGCTCGATCGGGCCGGAAGTTAAAAAATATCGCCGCGTCATTGTCATGAAATTTACCGACCGGCTGGCCCTTCTTATCGGTGATAATCGTCGGCACAAATTCCTCATCATAAACCTTCTCCTTGTACGATGCGAGGACGGCCTTCTCGGCGCTAGTGGCGCTATTATCTGCCCTGCCCTCCGCCATCGCCTGATACGCTTTCTCAACTCTCTGCCAACGATTGTCGCGATCCATCGCGAAGAAACGTCCGGAGATTGAGGCTATCTCCCCTACCTGCAATTTGGACATTTCTTCTTCCAATTCATTGATAAAATTTACGCCGAAGTTGAAAGCGCAGTCGCGACCGTCTAGGATAACGTGTAACTTCACTTGTTTCTTCAGACCGGCGCGCTTGCATAATTCGAGGAGGGCATAAAGGTGCCCATTGCTCGAGTGAACGTTGCCGGAGCTAAGCATGCCGATGAGATGAAGATCGGATTTGTTCTTCTTGGCATGATCGATCGCCTTCAGGAAACTCTGATTTTCATAGAAACTGCCGTCCGCGATAACCTGATTGATGCGAGGAGCAGACTGATAATATATCCTTCCGGCGCCGATATTCAGGTGACCGACTTCCGAATTTCCAATCTCACCAAAAAGAAGACCGACCTCATTGCCGGAAGCGTAAAGCGTCATCGACGGATAGTTCTTCAAGTATGACGAAAAATTGGGCGTCCGCGCTCTCGTGATGGCGTTGCCTTCGCTATTTGGAGCAACGCCCCAGCCGTCGAAAATTACCAGCACGGTCGGTCGATACGGTTTAGACATATGTTATAAAATCCCAATTACCAATTCCCAATGACCAATTAATTCCCAAATCCCAAACTGTAAAAAAATTAATTCTGCTTGCATTTTCTGATAATCGCCGAAAAAATTAAGTTTAATTCCTGTGCTTCCCTGTGTAATTTTTGGGCCTCGTCTTTCATTTCCACAACTGAATAACCAATTATTCTAAGCCAATATTTTGTCTCTTTCGTTTCCTTCATCGCAATATGCATTTTGTTGATAAAATCTTTTTTCGAGCTTGCCTCATCTGCCTCACTATAGTTTGCTCCTATGCTTGTCCCTGACCTAACCAACTGATTCACTAACGGACTCGTAACTATACTGCAACTGATTTTCTTACAAAAATCTATTATTTGCTCAGCAAACCTTGCTGTTCTTTCGCTCAAATTATAAACCGCTTTCGTCTTTTCGTTTTGGTCATTGGTCATTGGGATTTGGGTTTTCCCACTTTGGTCATTGGTCATTGGGATTTGGGGTTTAATACAGTGCCCTTCCGGTCATCTCGGCCGGCTGAGGTATATCCATCAGCTTCAAGATCGTGGGAGCGATATCGGCGAGCTTGCCTTTATTCAGAATTTTTTTGATGTGGCGCTTCCTGATCTCCTCTCGCGACGCGATAATCATGAACGGGACCGGATTTACCGAGTGCTCAGAATCAACCTCGCCGGTCGCGGTATTTATCATCTCTTCGGCGTTGCCGTGGTCGGCGGTGATTATTACCGTGGTTGAATGTTCGAGCGCGAGGTTCACGATTCGGAGTAGTGCGTTGTTTAGAATCTTAACTGACTTCTCCGCCATTGGCAAATTTCCAGTGTGGCCGATCATATCGGCATTGGCAAAATTGGCGGTAATAAATTCATAACTGCCGGATTCGATCGCCTTCGCCAAGTACTCGATAATCTCACCCGCCTTCATCGCCGGCCGACCATCAAAATCTTTCACATGATCGGACTCAATCTTCACCCACTTCTCATTGCAGAAATGCTGGGCGTAGCCGCCATTGAAGAAATAGGTAACGTGCGCGAATTTCTCCGATTCGGAAATGTATAACTGTGGCCGCGGACAGAGGACCTGCACGAGACTATTCTGCACATCACGGCTTGGGAAGGCGGTCAAGATCCCGGGCAAATCGGGGCCGAAGTCGGTCATCGCGACAAAGCGGATATTTTTGGGTCGAAGTTTACGATGAAATGCTCCGGGATTGTCCTTGCCGAAATCCGACTGGATGAAAGCTTTGGTAAGTTGCCTCGCCCGATCACTGCGCAGGTTGAAATAAAATATTACATCATTGTCCTTCACGGTGGCGACCGGCCTCCCGGCATCCATAATCACGGTTGGCGAAACAAACTCATCTGTCTCGCCGGAATTATATGCGATCGTCAAAGCTTCTTCGAAATCATTGGCCTTCTTACCCTGCCCTCCCACGATCGCGTCGTAAGCCGCCTCAGTCCGATCCCACATTTTGTTGCGATCCATGCCATAATAACGCCCCATCACTGTGGCAACCTTCGAATTTTCGGGCAGATGTTTCAGAAGTTTCGTGAAATGTTTCTGGGCATCGTGCTGACCGGAGTCGCGTCCATACGTGAACAGATGGAGGTACACTTTCTTCACCCCTTCGAGCTGAAGGAAATCCAACAGCGCGTACAAATGTTCCGGGCAGGAGTGAGCGCTATTGTGATTCGAAAGCAGGCCCATCACATGGACGGCGGTATGATACTTCTCAGCATGATGGAGGGCCTGGTGGAAAGCATTATTTTTCACAAATGAGCCATCCTTGATCGCATCCTGAATGTACAGCATATCCTGCTTCACGACCCGGCCAGCGCCGATATTCAGATGCCCAGCTTCGCTATTTCCCTCTTGACCATTTTCGAGGCCGACCGCCGCGCCACTCGCCTCCAAAGTAGTGTGCGGATATTCCTTCAGCCAATTAAAAAAGTTCGGAGCGGTCTTCCTGGTAATCGCGCTACCGACAAAGTCCTTCTTCGGCACCCCCCAACCGTCGAGAATAATAAGTAGGACTGTTTGTTTTGACATACTATTTCCCTAATTCAACCTCAATCTCCATCAATCTGTTATACTTCTCAACCCTCTCCGATCTGGATAGCGAACCAGTCTTGATAAATTCGGCATTGACCGCCACCGCGAGGTCCGCGATGAAGGTATCGGCCGTCTCACCGCTGCGATGAGAAATAATCGTTTGATAATTATTTTTCTTCGCGAGGGTGATTGCGGCCATGGTCTCCGTGAGAGTGCCAATCTGATTTAATTTAATAAGCACGGCGTTGGCAACATTTTCACGAACCCCCCTCTCAATCCTCTCAACATTCGTCACAAATAAATCATCCCCGACCAACGTGACTTTCCGACCAAGCTCTTTTGTTAGCGTGCGCCAATTCCCCCAATCGTCCTCGCTGAGTCCGTCTTCGATCGAAATCAACGGAAATTTCTTCGTCCAATCTCTGAAAGTAGCAATCATCCTGTCCGCGCTCCAGCCCTGCTTCTTGCCTGAGAAATAATAATTATGATTTTTGTAGAACTCAGAGGCGGCCACGTCCAACCCCAGGAAAACATGCTTACCCGGCTCCCAGCCGGCCTGCTTAATCGCCATCATTATCATCTGCAAGGCTCGCTCATTGCCGAGAAGCTCCGGCGCGAAACCGCCCTCGTCCCCCACTGAAGTCGCGTAGCCCTTCGAACTCAGAAGATCGGCCAAGGCGTGAAAAATTTGCGAACCCATGCGCACCCGCTCACGAAACAGTGAGTGGCGCGGGATTATCATAAATTCCTGAATCGAAAGTCCGTTGTCGGCATGCCGACCGCCGTTCAAAATATTCATCATCGGCACCGGCAAACGAAAACCATTCTCCCGGAGGCCAAAAGCGCCGCGAAGATATTTATAAAGCGGAATATTTCCAGCCGATGCGCCCGCTCTGGCCGCGGCCAGCGATACCGACAAGATCGCGTTCGCGCCGAGACGTGATTTGTCTTTCTTGCCATCAAGTCGAATCATCTTCTCGTCAATTTTACGGAGATCTAGCTCGTCGCCCTTCAGCGCTGGCCCGATTATTTTGATAACATTCCTCACTGCCTTCAACACGCCCTTGCCGCCATATCTCTCCCCGCCATCCCTCAGCTCATGCGCCTCGTGACTGCCGGTCGAAGCTCCGGACGGAACTTTCGCGACCCCCCGCGCGCCACCATCGAGCACCACCGTAGCTTCCACGGTCGGATTGCCACGTGAGTCGAGAATTTCACGCGCTGTAATTTGTTTAATCTTCATCATAGGCCATTATTAGACTTTTATCTAAATTAGTATAACACACCAAAAGATAATAAAAAAGAGGGTTTGGGCCCCCTTTTTTACGCTAAAGTGATTACCAAGACCTGGATGAAATCGAATACGTCAGACTAACATTCATAGAAATATCCTGACTGCCCGATGACACATCGCTAGGGCCGAGGCTCGCCTCCATGGCCGGCCCACCCATGCCAAGCCCAACCTTGGATCCGTAAAACATAGGTGAATTTTCATAGTCGCTATAAGACACGATGTCTCCCAGGCGGACATTGAGTAGGGCGGCTAATTTCGCTGCCTTGGCTTTGGCGTCAAGGATAGCCTTGCTACGCGCGTTAACTTTCAAATTCTCCGTATCATCGATGGTAAATTGAAGACCGGATACCTGATTGGCTCCAAATTTCCCGGCTAGAGAAAGAACCGAAGTGATTTTGCCGAGGTCGCGAATCTTAACCGTTAGATTATTTGTAACTCGATACCCCTTGAACACCGAGCCGGCTTGAGTGTAATCATTCTCCGGATTTATCGAATAATTACTCTGTAAATCTTTTTCTTCGAGACCGAGCTTCTTGATATCAAGTAAAATCGCATCCATCACTTTATTATTTTCCGCCCTGGCCTTGTCGAGGTTGGCGTCAATATTGGTATAGCCGATAGTCGTGATCGCGACATCATTCATCGCCGTAACCTTGGCTACGCAGGTCACCGTCACCGTCCGCTCCATCCGATCGGCCTCGCCGATTGTTTGAAACATTTTAACGTTATTGGGCATCACCGTCACAAGGTAGAACGTCAAGTACACCAACAACACCCCAAACAGCGCCATTAAAATTTTCTTACCGAAGTCGTCTGATTTTGGATTTGTTGCCATAGAGATAATTATTAATAAATAAACTAATTTACAATTTATATTTTCACTTTAACGACTCAAGGCCGGGTAATTTATTCCCGGATAAATATTCCAGCATCGCTCCTCCTCCGGTCGAGACCAGATCAATCTCCGGCATCAGATTCAGGTGTTCCAATATCTCCACCGTTTCGCCACCACCGCAAATTCCGAACGCCCGTCCGCGGGAGCGCGCCGCGAAAAGGCGTACGAGCGCATAGGTGCCATACTGATACGGAGGCTGTTCGAACATCCCCAGCGCGCCATTCCAAATCAAAGTTTTGGCCTTTTTTATGTGTGAAGCAAACAGCTTTACGGTATTCGGACCAATATCGAATATTGCCTCATCTTTCCCAATTTTCAATTCATCGACATCCACCGCTCGAGCGCCCTCTCCATCCTCTGACCCGACAACCACATCGATCGGCAAAATTACTTTTTTATTTTGACAATATTTCAAAACTTCATTTTCATGACTCGACGATATGATAGAGTCGCCGATTTTTTTTCCTTTGGCTGAGAGATAAGTGTTAAAGATTCCCCCGCCGATCAGAATATAATCCGCGATCGATAATAATTTTTTTAAAATTGGAATTTTGGTCTCCGCTTTGGCGCCGCCGAGCAGGACTACCAACGGACGCCGAGGCTTGCGAAAAACGTCGCCGAGAATAGAAATCTCTTCACACAAAAGCAGCCCCGCGTAGGCCGGCACATAGCGCGCCACGCCAGTCACCGACGATCCACGCCGATGCGAAACTCCAAATCCGTCGAGAACAAATAAATCACAAAAATCGGCGAGCTTCTTCGACAAATCGGAATTTTCGGTTTCCTCGCCTTTCAAAAAACGAATATTCTCCAGCATGAACAATGTCCCCGGCCGCGCCGACGAAGTATTCGTTTTTAATTTCTTCCAATCGGCTGCCGTAGAAATATTGCAAAAAGTTATTTTCTTCTGCAGTAATTTCTCGAGACGCGCCGCGATCGGCTTCAGGCTTAATTTCTTATCCTTACCGCTCGGCCGGCCGAGGTGACTTACTAGAATTACCACCGCTCCCGCCTTCAAGAGGTATACAATATTAGGCAGGCTGCGCACTAATTTATAATCGCTAACAACCCGCCCCTTATCGAGGGGAATATTAAAATCAACCCGTACCAAAACTTTTTTACCGTATAAATTTTTTACGTCGATTATTGATTGCATGAAAATATTATAGCATAATTTTGCGCCCGAGGACATAATAATTTGTCGGGTGAAACCGATTGACAGCCATTCCACTTTAGAGTAATGTTCAATGTCATCGAGCGCGGGTTGCAGACAGGCCAAATTTGGCTTATCTACAGCCCGGGATTCCCTCGGGCTGGTGCGGAAGGACGAGACAAAATGCCCAATTCAAGTTCTTGTAAAACGCTTTACCTTGTGACACCTGGCCCGCTAAGGGACGAACCGGATCCGAGGATGACGATGGAAGGCGCGGAACGAGTAGCGAGATTGCGGAGCGAACTCCGTTCCGGTATCCCGCAAGTCTTGATCGGACTGGCTCGTCGTCACCAACAGGTGGCCAGCACGCTCGGCCTCATCAACCACAGCAACAGACAGAATTCGCTTCTCTGGGGAGGCGCCGAGGTATCCAGGATGAGAAACGACAGACGCGTAGTTGTTCTGCCGGGCGGCCTGGAAATCCCTTTCGAAACTGTCACGTCCATCGCCGACCTAGGCCCGAGCATCCGCGCGAAAATCACGAACAAAGACGTGCTCGACGGCGCCTGGGTTTGCGCGGGAAGGGAAACCATGGTGGCGTTTGGTGAGTCGTTCGAAACCGTCAAATCCGGCGCGCTGTACAAGGTGACCTGGAATGAGGGTAGCTTCTCATGCAAGCTCATCACCGGGGACTCAAAAGCGAACGAGTCCGTAGCCAACCCATCATTCAGACCACCGTTCAGGTAGGACAGCGCGCTAGCGCGCTGTCCGCCTGACGAAAAAGAGAGCC
Source organism: Patescibacteria group bacterium (assembly GCA_038064745.1). Classification (GTDB taxonomy): domain Bacteria; phylum Patescibacteriota; class Patescibacteriia; order Magasanikbacterales; family GWA2-37-8; genus JAKANM01. Next base: position 7,922 of record JBBTSL010000022.1, read on the forward strand.
CCGCGACGCGGGGCTCCTCTATTTATAAACTATCTGGAAGCGGCCAGCGAATGATACTCATCATCCTCCGGCCAAACAAAATTTGCAAATATCCATTCCGAGAGATCTCTCGCTTCGATGAAGCGAGCTTCATTGGTGGCGGCGCCAAGTATCACGACCCGGATAATATGAGATCCGCTACCCGGTACTCTGACGACAAAATTATATCCGGATTCTTCGATAAAGCCGGTTTTCCCGGCCAAAATTTCTTTGTTAAAATTATTCGGTATCCAGTTGGTGAGAAGCCAGTCCGTGCTCCAGACCTGATGCGACTTTTTCCCATTCTGCGGTGTGGCGAAATAATCCGGCTGGCGAAGAGCCTCGGAAATCCTGTCCGCCTGGAGCGATATCTTCAGCAGTCGGAGCACATCCCCGGCCTTGCCCATATTGCGGCTATCGAGGCCGCTCGGCTCGACGATCACCCGATCGGCCCCCGCGTCGAGCAACGTCGCGATGGCCGCCGGCAGCCCCTCGGGAGCCGTGCAGCAGACGCACCCCCAGGGGATGTTGCGGACCAT
>JBBTSL010000023.1:0-15721 GCA_038064745.1 Patescibacteria group bacterium
GGAAAGCAAATGACCGTTCAGTATGAAGCAGGCATCGCCGGCAACCTGACCGCTGGCGATGAGGTCGTGGTAAATGTACCAGGCGCCGAGGAGGGCGCCGCGTACGTCGTCGATCCGTATCGCCTCAATCGTTTGGTGCTGTTCATTTTATTATTTTTCGCTGTAGCGATATATTTTGGCAGGCGTCGAGGTTTCTTCGCGATTCTTGGATTGGTGATAAGCGTTCTTATCATCTTCTATTTCATGATTCCGAGAATTATCGCGGGAGGCAATCCGCTCGGTGTCAGCTTGGTTGCGGCTTTCATGATCGCCGTCATTTCGCTATTTGTTGCCCACGGTGTTTCGAAACGGACGGTGATTGCTTTCGTCGGTACGATCATTTCACTCGCAATCGCGGTTGTCGCGGATTTGATAATGGTATATTCCACAAAGTTGACCGGCACCGGCTCCGAGGAGGCCGCCTTCCTGCAATTTGGATCAAGCCCGGTTGATTTACAAGGGATATTATTGGCGGGAATTTTAATCAGCGTGCTTGGTATTCTGGATGACATCACCACCGCGCAGGCTGCCTGTGTCGAGGAGCTTCACAATGCCAATCCATCATTCAGCATTGCAGAACTTTATCGGCGCGGGTTGTCAGTCGGGCGCGAGCATATTGCATCCCTCATTAATACGTTGGTGCTCGCCTATGTCGGAGTTTCGCTACCGATCATACTGCTCATCATGTCTAGTAAGGGCGGGACGTTGTGGGTGGTGATGAATAGCGGCTTCATGGCGGAGGAAATAGTTCGTACGCTGGTCGGCAGTTTAGTTTTGGTGATCGCGGTGCCGCTGACAACATTTCTGGCCGCATACTACTACAGTAGGCAAAAAATGTTATAATATAATTCACTTATCTAATTAAATCTTATGGTTTACGTCACAAAAAATACGGATGAGGAAATGAGCCAGCACCAGAAACCCGCCCAGGCGGAGGTTAATTCGGCTACCGCTGATGGCGGCGGAGTATTAAATCAATTGGACCCAAAAACGGCGCTGATTGTCGGCCTCCTCGGATCGATAATGGTGCTATGTACAGTTGGCTTTGTTGTTTTATTATGGCTAGTGTTTCGGTAAATCTGTCTCTGATTTTCCGCCCCAGGCGAAGCTGGCAGGGTTGACAAATTGGTAATTTTCTGATAGCATAATCATGATTAAATTTACTGGAATGAAGAGATATAATCGCAATTTACTGTTAAAATCATTATGCGTCTATATTATGACGGCGGTGGTTTTGCTTTGTCCATCCAGTCCAATATTTTCATATTCAGGAGAGGCCTCCCTCATAGCTGAGGAGCCATTCTCGATGGATCATAGCTCGTCCACCAACACCGGCTCTGCCGATAGTCACTCCGGCTCAGATAGTCACAGTATCGCTTTGTTGCCAGGGATAGATTTCCTGGCGGCGTTAGCATCGGCCTTAGTCTTATTAGTTGTGACGTTGTTACGAAAGCGGTTGATCTTATCGCTTGGGGTTTGTACTGCGAAGCTAAATTATTATTTATGCCGATATCGATTATCGATAAAACCAAAATTTGAACGGATAATTCTACGCTGGCTTAATTTGCTTGGCGGGACAGTCGCTTTGAACTTTTAGTTTTCTATCAAACCAAAAAATTATTTTGGTTGTAGAAAGCTATTTATTCAAGCGATTTTTTTGTTATTAAATTTTCAATTAACATATGGATAATAGTAAACTTACAACTGCGCTTCTGGTTGTCATCGTAGTTCTACTGCTTGGTGGAGGATTTATATTCGTCGCAAACCGGTCGCAACATGGAGGATTGGGGATGGAAATGGCCAGCGCCTCGTCAACTCAGGCCTTGCTAGTTTCAATCGAAACCGTTAGTGACGGATCCGGAGAACTTGGCGGCCTCTCATCTTCTTGGCCGGGAGAAATTATTTCTTTTGGCGATGTTCAGATTCAGCCCAGCCGAGGCGGAACGATCGTCGAATGGAATGTAAACATCGGAGAGAAAGTCAGGAAGGGTCAGATTATCGCGAGGCTCTCCGCCCCACCATTGATGCCGGAGCTGACTTCAATGTTGGCGGAGCAGACAAAAATGCTGACCGAAGCCCGCGTTGACGCGAAGGCGCAAATTATATTCTCAGGTGAAAAGAAACAACAGCTGGCGAACTTGCTCAGCAGTATTGAGAATAATAATACCGTTTCGCAGGCCAAGGGTGCGGTAGCGGCCGATAAAGTAAAAATTAAAGCCTCTCTTGAACAGGCAGTCAGCCGAGAGCTTCAGCTTTTCTCTACGGTCGATGTCGACTTTACATCATATTATAAGTCGGTCAATCCGCCGATTCTATATTTGAAAGAGGCGCTTGGGCATCTAAATTTCGGCACCCACAGTGTTTACTTGGAAGCATTAAAAAAAGCGGCGATTGAAATTCGTATAGTCGACAGTGATAGTTTAGAACTTGTCGGTTCTACGTATTTCCAAGCCGCCGAGAAGATGGTTGCGGCGACGTCCGTCGGTGATGATATCTCTTCAGAGCAACTTATGGAGATGCGGAAAATGGTGGCTATGGATCAGATGACATTTTTGGAGGCCGTGAAGGATTATCGAATGAGTAAGATTGAACTTGCCAAAATGGAAATTGACTTTGCAATGCAAAAGAAAGATATTGAAGAGCAGATCAGCATGCTTGATAAGGACATCGCCATGAGTAACGGTAAAGCTACAGCCGCCGAGGCTTCCTACGGCACAGTTGCCGAGAGCATTAGCGGCACTCTGGCAATAGTCGCTCCGTCCGACGGGACTATTTCTTCAGTTCTGAAAAAGAACGGAGATTTCGTGGAGCCAGGGATGGCGATTGCTTCTTTGAATAACGGCCGCAAAGAAGACCGGTTTGTCCGATTTAAAATTCCAAGCAATCTCAGGTTGCCTACAGCCGGGGCAGAACTTGGCATTGCAAGGCCTGGTTTTCCAAAGGAAATAAAACACGTGAAATTAATCGGAGTTGGGACTGCCCTCGATGGGAATGGTTCATACCTGGCTGATGCGAAATTTATGGAATCAGTTGATTGGCCGGTGAATGTTTCGGTGAGAGTATTGCCATCGGTAAATTCTTCTTCCAGTTTGTTTGTAAATCTGAACGCCATCGAATGGACGGACAAGGGCGCGACAATATGGCTGGTTTCTTCGAATAGCACGACAAAAAAGACGGAAATAAAAACCGGACGAACCCTGGGCGAAAAGGTTGAGGTTTACGAAGGCCTGATGGCTGGAGACCGGTACGTTGCAAAACTCGTGCCGGGATTAAAGGAAGGTATCAAGGTCAAAGAAGGGGAAGTTGGTGGAATAGCAAAAATGACAGAAGACCCTCATGGTGGCGGGGGCGGACATAATGACTAATCATGTTGTATGTTTAATTATTTTATTGCCTGGTCATTAAAAAATCGAATTGCTGTTTTGGTTATCGCGGTGGCCGTGATTCTTGGCGGGGTTTGGAGCCTCGCGACCATGCGCGTCGATATTCTGCCTGACATCAATAAGCCTACCGTAGCCATCTTTGCCGAGGCAGAAGGTCTAGCGCCGGAAGAAATCGAAAAACTGGTATTAAATCCGATTGAAATCGCGGTGGCCGGAGCTCCAGGGGTAGATCGGGTGCGAGGCACGGCCTCATTCGGCCTCGCCATCGTGAATGTGGAATTTTCTTGGGGCAGCGATATATATCGCAATCGACAAATTATTCAAGAAAGAATTGCCAGAGTCTTATTACCGGAAAAAGTTAGGCCGGTACTAGGTCCGGTAGGTTCAATTATGGGCGAAGTAGTTTGGGTGGGAATAACATCTGATGATCCCCAAATTGATGGGATGCAGCTTAGGACGTTGGCTGACTGGTCTATTCGCCCTGCTCTGCTTCGCGTGCCGGGCGTAGCGGAGGTGATTGTGATGGGCGGAGAGCTGCGTGAATGGCAGATCAATGTCAGCGCTGAGAAATTACGTCGTTATAATCTTCATCTCGAGGATATTGAGATGGCAGTTAAGAATGCTCTCAATAATAAAAGCGGCGGTGTGCTAGTTCAGAGCGGAAAGGAATATCCGCTTAGAATTATAATTGCTCCAGATGAGGTGGACGATCTCAAAGAATTGGCAGTCGGTACGACTGGGGGAATGACCGGCGGAAAGCCCATACGTTTGGCTGATGTTGCGATGGTTGAAGAGGGCCCAAGCCCCGTTCGAGGCGGAGCCACGATTGATGGTAAACCCGGCGCCGTATTGCGGATTATCCGCCAGCCTGATGCGGAGACTTTGAAAGTGACCGATGGAGTGGATGAAGTACTGGAGTCTATTAGACCGAGCTTACCAGATGGCGTATCTCTTAAAAATGATCTGTTTAGACAGGAATGGTTTATTCGGGCAGGTCTTTCCAATGTGATTGGCGCCTTGCGTGACGGCACAATTCTGGTCATTATTATTTTGATCCTGTTTTTGATGAATTTCAGAGCCACTGTCATTACTCTTACCGCTATTCCGCTCAGTATCTTGGTGACGGCTATCGTTTTTCGAGCCTCCGGCTTTTCCGTTAATGTTATGACGCTCGGGGGCCTCGCGGTAGCAATCGGCGAGTTGGTAGATGATGCTATTGTGGACGTAGAAAATGTTTTTCGGCGCGTTCGTGAATGGCGAGCTGGTGGAAAACAGGGGAAAATCACGGAGGTGGTTTTTCTAGCATCAAGCGAAGTTCGCAATTCTATTGTTTACGCGACTGTTCTGGTGGCGGTGGTTTTCCTGCCGATATTCTTCATTCCGGGTGTTGAGGGAAAGCTTCTCAGCGCCCTTGGCGCCGCTTACCTTATTTCGCTGGTCGGCTCATTGGTGGTATCGCTTAGTGTTACGCCGGTATTATGTTCATTCCTACTGGCAAAAGACAGCAAGAAAAGTCATGAAGAAGAAACCAGAATTGTAAAATTCATCAAGCGTAAAATAACGCCGGCCATATATTGGAGCATCTACAATGTAAAAAAATTAAGTTTGGGCGTAGCGGCCGCGCTTCTGATCGCCGTTCTTCTGTATGTGTCTGCCGGCAAGGAAGGCCTGCCGCCGTTCAATGAGGGATCGGCTACCATATTGGTTCTAATGCCGGTCGGCACTGATGTTAATACCTCGAATAATTACGCTTCAAAAGTGGAGAAATCATTGATGACCATAAAAGGCGTTCGCCGAGTAAGTCACATTACCGGACGCGCCGGCGCCGACGCTCATGAAAGCGGTGCCAATCGGAGCGAGCTGCAAGTCGTCTTTGATCCGGACCTTGAAAGCGAACGGGAGCGGCTTCTCCGCGATGTTCAAGGTGTTCTTGGAAATTATGGCGAGGCGTCATATACGGTTGGTCAGCCAATCACGCATCGAGTGGAAGAATTACTCTCTGGGGTTCGAGCGCCGGTGGTGATCAAAGTTTACGGAGATAATCCAGATGATATGAAATTTGCAGCCGAGAAGGTTGTGTTGGAACTTGAGAAGCAACCGGGGATGAAAAATCCTCAAATTCAAAAGGATGTGATGGTGCCTGAATTTAGGATGTATGTTGATACCAATCGTTTGGCGGAATATGGGCAATCATCAGGTGTTGTTGCAGAGGAACTCGAAATGGGACTTATGGGCGCTCAAATCGGTCAAGTTAGAATCGGGCCGGCATCGGTGAATGTGGTGGCGCGATATGATGCGGAATCAAAAGGCACGGCCGAAGCGCTTCGTGATTTGCCATTATCATTTGCCGGCCCAACAACATTGGGAGACGCGGCGGATATACGGTTGGAGTCAGGCCGCAATCGTTTCAGCCATGAGGGCGGCAAACGCGTTTTGGTGGTTAGCTCAAATTATCAGGGTTCAAACATTGTCGGCGCGGTCGACAAAGTTAAGAGCGCAATCGAATCTTCCAAACTTCCGACCGGAGTAACGTTGTCGTTCGAAGGAAATTACAAAAGCCAAAAAGAAAATAGCCGGAGACTGGGCATCCTATTCATCCTTGGCCTGATTTCAATTTTTGGAATTTTGTTCAAAGCCTTCAGATCAGTTCCGATTGTCCTTCAGATTATGATGAATATTCCGACGGTGTTAATCGGCGGCATCGTCGGTATCTGGATGACGGGTGGCGTTATAAATCTGGCTCATTTGGTAGGTTTTATTTCGCTCGCTGGCATCGTGTCCCGCAACGGCATCATGCTGATCGGACGATGTATCCAACTTGCACGAAACGAAGTGTATGAATTTACACCCGAAGTGGTGGCGCGTGCCACTCTGGATCGCGTCGTGCCGGTACTGATGACCTCGCTTGTAACCGCGCTTGCCCTTGTTCCTCTGCTTCTGGCTGGTGGCGAACCAGGAAAGGAATTATTGCATCCGCTTGCGGTGGTAATTTTCGGCGGATTGGTTTCTTCAACAATCATATCTTTATTTTTGACGCCGGCCTTGTTCTACCGATTTGGTAAGAAGGCGGCTTTGAGCATTAAAGGCGAAGCAGGATTCTAAAGTTATGATTAAATGCGTAACATGGAAAGGGGGTGAAAATATATGAATAAAACGAATTTAATTTTGGTTGTTTTTATCGTTCTTATCGCCGGAGTTTTGGGCGGTTATTCTATTGGAAGCATGTCCGGCGGTCACGATGAAGCATTCCTTAGAGAAGCGGCTGAACATATGCAAGGCGACTCGAAAATGATGAAGGAAATGGCCGTTATGATGAAAGAAAGTGGCATGATGATGGATGAGCTTGGCATGAAATACAACGATTCGAAATTAACCGCTGATGGAAAAGTTATGGTTGATAACTCAAAGGAGTTGCTTGAAGAAAGCGATGAAATGATGACAACCGGCGAAAAAATGATGGAAATGATGAAATAGATTAGGTAGTTATTTGCACCCGCCGCTCCAATCTGGAGCGGCGGGAGTGAGAGGTTCTATGAAGTCCTCGAAAATGGTATAATTAGTCTGTTATTTTAATCCCTAATTACCGAGTATGGACCATAGCGGACATCAAGGTATGGACATGTCAATGCCGATGCCGATGGGGAAAAAAACGGAGGAATCCGGATACTCGAAGCATGCGGGCCACTCGCTCGACGAGTTCAAGAAGAAATTTTATGTTTCAATGTTTCTGACTTTGCCGGTATTAATTTTGTCCCCGGCAATTCAAGGTTTTTTAAGGGTATCTCTCAAATTTTCTGGAGATACTTTTATTTTATTTTTATTTTCCTCGGTGGTATTTTTTTATGGCGGGCTACCCTTCCTGCGTGGCGCTGTCAATGAATTGAGGCACCGTCTCCCGGGGATGATGGTCTTGATCTCGCTCGCAATCCTCGTTGCGTATATTTACAGCTCGGCAGTGGTGCTTGGGCTCCGGGGTGAAGTTTTTTTCTGGGAGCTCGCAACTCTGATTGATATTATGTTGCTCGGACATTGGCTTGAGATGCGCTCGGTGATGGGGGCGTCGCACGCGCTCGAAAAATTATCGGCGCTCATTCCGGATGTTGCGCATTTAATTTTAGGAGGCAAGGAAACGCAGGTAAATTCCAAAGATTTGAAAGATGGCGATATAATCGTTGTGAAACCAGGCGAAAAAATCCCATCGGATGGTGTCGTCATGAGCGGAGAAAGCGCAGTAAACGAATCGATGCTGACCGGAGAATCAAAGCCTGCTGACAAAAAAATTAATGATAAAGTAATCGGAGGCTCGATAAATGAGGATGGTGTTTTACAAATTAAAGTAAAAGGAGTTGGCGAGTCGTCCTATCTCTCGAAGGTAATTAATCTCGTGAAATTAGCTCAAGCCTCCAAATCAAAAACACAGGTCATCGCCGACAAAGCGGCTCTTTGGCTTACAATTATCGCTATCACTGCCGGAATTGTTACCTTTGTCGCTTGGTTGCTCGTTAGCGGCGACATCGCTTTCGCGATCGAACGCGCCGCCACCGTCCTCATCATTGCTTGTCCGCACGCGCTCGGTCTCGCAGTTCCGCTGGTAGTTTCTATTTCGACGACGCTCTCCGCGCAAAACGGCCTCCTCATCAAGAATCGCATTGCGTTTGAAGACAGTCGAAAAATTTCAGCCATTATTTTTGATAAAACAGGAACGCTGACCAAAGGCCAGCCGGAAGTTACAGAAATAATTCCGAATCCGTCTTTTACCTATCCAAATGAAAAAATTCTAAAAATTGCCGCCAGAGCCGCCATTAGTTCCAATCATCCTTTATCACAGGCCGTAGTAAAAGCCGCGGAAAAAGAAAAAATGGAAATAAAAAAGTTCGACAATTTTAAAGAAATTGCCGGCAAAGGCGTGACTGCGAAATGCGATGAGCACGGTGAAGTGATCGCGCTTGGTAATATCAAAATTTTGGAATTTATCGGCGTTGAAGCGGCTTGGGCGAAGAAGGCACTGGCTGAATCAAAATTTGGGACGTTGCTTTTTGTAGTTCATCATGGCGAAGTTATGGGAGCGATTCTGTTGGCGGATGAAGTGAAAGCTGAAGCCAAAAATTGCGTTGCAAATTTAAAGAAAATTGGTATTGATGTTTGGATGCTAACCGGCGATAATGCGGCTACTGCGAAGGTTATCGCTGAGCAGGTCGGAATCACGAACGTTCTCTCGGAAGTTTTGCCGGAAAACAAAGCGAGCGAGGTTCAAAAGCTACAAGAGAAAGGAATGGTCGTCGCGATGGTGGGGGATGGTATCAACGATGCTCCGGCCTTGGCCCAGGCCGACGTAGGAATAGCGATCGGCTCAGGGACAGATGTCGCCGCTGAGACCGCTGACGTAATCCTCGTAAACAGCAACCTCAATGATATCACCAATCTCATTATGTTTGGCCGCGCCACCTACGGCAAAATGGTCCAAAATTTATGGTGGGCGACCGGCTATAACGTGATCGCGATCCCGTTGGCCGCCGGAGTGTTGTTTAATTATGGTATAATGCTCTCACCGGCTTTGGGCGCGGTCTTTATGTCGCTTAGCACGATAATAGTAGCGATAAATGCTAAAACTTTGAGAATCAAGCGATAAATGGTATTATAATTTAGATAATTTATCTATGAATAGAAAAAATTCTCCTGAAACACCTGAGCAGTTTCCATTAGATTTCAATCAATCATTACCGGGTGAGGTTAGCGAGGCCTCGGTCGAAAATAAACCGATCACGGTTAAAAAGATTTCTACTTTAAGCGGCGAGGTAACGGTTGAGACTGGGCCAACCAGCACGACTTGGGACGGTCTAGCAGAACAAGATAAGCCTAGCCCATATGCGCGCATACCTGTTAAGCCAACGAAAAATAGGACTTCAAAGGGACGAAATAAGCCTTAATTAGCTGCTTTTCGAGGCAAAGGGCTTGACAATCGCTAGTATTTAAGGTATACTTATCTTTCTTAACTCATCCGCCCTAGGCGGACGACTCGAACCTCTATAGTCATACTAGAAATGTGGCCTAAGGAATCGGGTCACATTATTTAATAGTATGATGAACCAATCATCTAGTGCTGGCTTTGAAAGCCTCGGCATTTCTCCTAAGCTGCTCGGGATATTGAAGCAGTGCAATTATTTAACTCCGACGCCAATTCAGCATCAGGCAATTAGCCCGGCGCTTGAGGGAAAGGACGTTGTCGGTATCGCTCAGACGGGGACAGGCAAAACCCTCGCTTTTGGCATTCCGATGATTGAGCGATTGGCGAAGTTCAAAGGAAAAGGATTAATTATTCTACCGACCCGTGAACTTGCGATCCAGGTTGAGGAAACACTTCAGAAGATCGGCCACCAGGTCGGCCTGAAGACCGTCGTTCTGATCGGTGGCGCTCCGATGGGGAGGCAGAAAGAGCAGCTGCGCCGCAATCCGCACGTGATTATCGCGACCCCGGGCCGGCTGGTTGATCACCTCCAGCAGAGAACTGTTTCTCTGCATGATGTGAAGATCGCCGTGCTTGATGAAGCCGACCGCATGCTCGACATCGGTTTCGCTCCACAGATCAAACAAATTTTGGCTCTGGTTCCAAAGGATCGTCAGACGATGCTTTTTTCGGCTACTATGCCGAATGCCATCGCAAGCCTCGCCGCGACCTATATGAAATTGCCGATACGCGTTGAAGTTGCTCCGGCCGGCACTGCCGCCAGCCTTGTTGAACATGAGGTGTTCATCGTTAGCCGTGAGATGAAGACGCAATTGCTTGATAAATTACTTTCCGAAACCGCCGGATCTGTCCTGGTCTTCTCTCGCACCAGACATGGGGCCAAGAAGATTGCCGCGATGGTTCGTCACATGGGCCATGAGGCCGTCGAGATGCACTCGGATCGCAGTCTCGCCCAGCGACGCATGGCACTCGACGGTTTTAAATCGGGACGTTTCCGTATTTTGGTTGCCACTGACATTGCGGCTCGCGGTATTGATGTTTCCGGCATTGAGCTCGTAGTTAACTATGATTTGCCCGCGAGTTCTGAGGATTATGTCCACCGCATCGGTCGTACCGGGCGAGCCGGCAAGTCTGGTAAAGCGGTTTCCTTTGCGGCTCCTGAGGAGCGAGGCGACATCAAACAAATTGAACGATTGATACGCAAAACTCTCGCAGTTCTTCCGCTTCCTGTCCTGCCGCCGCGTCGAACTCCGCCGCCGAAGCCGAGCTTCCAGCCGGGCGGGTTCAAGCCGCATGGTGGAGGATTCAGGCCACATGGTGGTGGCGGCTTCGCGAGGAAACCTCAGTCTGGGTTTCGCGGAGGTTACCAGGGACATAGACCAAGATAATTGTAGTTTGGGTATTGTAAACTTACGTATTCGTTGCTAGACTAGCGCAATACGTATTTTTATTTTATGCGTGATACTTCACTTTTAGCAAACGATCAAAACTCCACCGTTCAGCCCGGTGAGGATTTTTATGAATACGCCATCGGCGGCTGGCTGAAGAAAACTTCTATTCCCGATGATTATAGTCGTTGGGGATCATTTGAGATTTTGATCGAGGAGACTTATAAAAAATTAAACGAAATTCTTAAAGCGCCGGAGACAGTAGCGGATTCGGATGATCGCGAACTAGCAACCAAGATAGCGACATTTTATCGGCAGGGGATCGACGAAGCGACAATCGAAAAGCAGAGTCTCGCTCCGCTTCAGCCGTACCTCAAAAAAATCAAAGCGATTAAGTCCGTAAATGACCTTGCGGAGGTAGTGGCGGAGCTGAACAAAATTGGTGTTCATCCATTATTTTCGTTTATGTCGACGCCGGACGCGAAGAATAGCAAGTGGGTGATAGGCGGATTGGGCCAGGGTGGCCTCGGACTATTTGAAAAAAATTATTATCTCGCCAAGGAAACGGAGGAAATTCGTAAAAAATATCAACAGCATATTGAGAGGATGTTTGAGTTGGTCGGTGAAGCTGACGCCGCCAAAAAAGCCGAGACTGTTCTGGTGATAGAAACCGCTCTCGCCAAATCCTCTAGATCCAAAGAAGATCTGCGTGATCCACTAAAAAATTATAACAAGATGCAACGTCGTCAGCTGGTGGATCTCGCCCCGGAATTTCATTGGCAGGAATTTTTCTTGAAGGTTGGCGCGGACAATTTGATTGACATTGATGTTGGTCAGCCGGAATTTTTCTCCGTCATGAGCGATCTGGTCGGCAGCATACCGATGAACGAATGGCGGTCATATTTAACCTGGCATCTTCTGATTGGAACGGCAGATTTACTTTCAAAAGATTTGGTTAATGAAAAATTTGATTTCTACGGAAGGATTCTCAGCGGTCAGCCGAAGATCAAGGAGCGGCTGAAGCGAGTGATTATAATGATGAATGCGCATATAGGTGAAGGCATCGGAAAGCTGTTTGTGAAAAAATATTTCCCCCCGTCGGCCAAATCTCGCGCAGAAGAATTAGTAAAAAATTTGATTGTCACGATGGGTGAGCGCATCGATAATTTGGCTTGGATGAGCGCAGAAACCAAGAAAGAAGCTAGAAAAAAACTGGCGGCTATTGATGTAAAAATCGGCCATCCGTCCAAATGGATTGATTATTCTGCCTGGCAAACCGGCGATAGCTATCTTGAGACAGCTCTTCAGGCAAGACGGTTTGAGTGGCATCGAGAAATGGATAAAATCGGTAAGTCAGTGGATAAGACCGAATGGCTGATGAGTCCACAGACCGTGAACGCTTATTTTGAACCATTGAAAAATGAAATTGTTTTCCCGGCCGCGATTCTCCAACCGCCATTTTTTTATGACGATGCGGATGATGCCTTGAACTATGGTGGCATCGGTTCGGTGATTGGCCACGAGATGTCGCACGGCTTCGATGATCAGGGACGACAGTATGATGCGAACGGTAATCTCAGAGATTGGTGGAGCGAGGAGGATGGCCGGAGATTCAAGGAATCAGCGCAGAATTTCGTATCGCAATACGCTGCGACTTCGCCATTGCCAGGATTGAAACTAAATGGAGAATTTACGCTTGGCGAAAACATCGCCGACCTCGGCGGGCTCTGTGTTTCGCTTGCGGCTCTCCGAAAGGTTTCTGATGAAAAATTAATAGATGGATTTACACCCGAACAGCGCTTTTTCCTCTCCTATGCGCAGACTGAGAAATGCCTTATTCGCGACGAGCGTCTGAAGATGCAGATCCTCACCGATCCGCACTCGCCGAGTAAATATCGGGTTAATATTCCTCTTGGAAATATGCAGGAATTCTTTGAGGCTTTTAAAATTGGCGAAAAAGAGGCGATGTTTCGACCGAAGAGGGATTGCGTAAATATTTGGTAGTATAGCCTTGCCGAAACGGCATTCTAGTGCTATGATAGCGGGGTTATAAATGGGGGATTGTTTTAGATTATGTCATTTCTCTCCAAAATTTTCGGTGATCCAAACGCCAAAGTTATTTCTGAAGTTAAGCCTCTGGTTGAAGCGATAAATTCATTTGAATCCAAACTTCTAGGCCTTACCGACGAACAACTGAAAGCAAAAACGCAGGCCTTCAAAGAACGGTTTGCAGCCGGAGAAACGCTGGACGATTTACTTCCGGAAGCGTTTGCTGTCGTCCGTGAAGCCTCGCGCCGCCTGACCGGCATGCGCCATTTTGACGTTCAGATGATCGGCGGCATCATGTTGCACCGCGGTCATATCGCAGAAATGCGCACCGGTGAAGGTAAGACTCTCGTCGCCACACTTCCGGCCTATCTCAATGCGCTGACCGGCAAAGGAGTCCATGTCGTGACAGTCAATGATTACCTCGCCAAGCGCGATGCGGTCTGGATGGGGCAGATTTATGATTTCCTCGGGCTCAGCGTCGGGATAATTCAAAATTTACTCGTATCATATAAATATACCAGTAAGAAATCCGAAATCCGAAATCCGAAATCCGAAACAAATCCTAATGATCAAAAATCAAAAGAGGAAATTGAGAAAGAAGAGGCACGGTTAAAATATTTGATCGAATACGAGCACCTCGATAAATGTGAACGCAAGGAAGCGTATCAGTGTGATATTATTTACGGAACGAATAATGAGTACGGTTTTGATTATCTTCGCGACAACATGGTCAATGACCTTTCGCAGATGTCTCAACGTCCACTTCATTATGCGATCGTCGACGAAGTTGATTCGATCCTTATCGACGAAGCGCGCACGCCGCTCATCATTTCCGCGCCGGCCGAGAAAGCCGACGACACTTATTATAAATTTGCGGAGTTGGTGGAGAAGCTAAACGAGAAGGATGATTATAATGTCGATGAGAAAATGCGCTCGGCTACGCTTACTGACGGCGGTATCAAAAAAATGGAAAATTTTCTCGGTGTCGATAATATTTATGCCGAGGACGGGATGTCGATGGTCCATCATCTCGAGCAAGCTCTCCGCGCGATGGCGCTTTTCAAACGCGACCGCGACTATGTCATCGACAATGGCGAGGTGATGATCGTCGATGAGTTTACCGGCCGCAAGATGCCGGGACGCCGTTATAGCGAAGGTCTGCACCAGGCGATCGAAGCCAAGGAGAAGGTAGAGATCCAGCGCGAGAGCCAGACGATGGCCACTATTACTTTCCAGAATTATTTCCGCATGTACGAGAAGATTTCCGGTATGACCGGTACGGCCGTGACGGAGGCGGAGGAATTTGGGAAAATTTATAAACTTGAAGTAGTCGTAATTCCTACGAATAAACCCAACAATCGCTTGGATCGACCGGACAGAATTTATAAAACCGAAGAAGCGAAATACAAAGCGCTCATTACTGACATTCGCGCTCTGCAGGAGAAGGGTCAGCCGGTGCTGATCGGCACGGTTTCGGTGGTAAAGAACGAGGAGCTTAGTTATCAGCTGGAACGTGAAGGTATCAAGCATGAAATTCTCAACGCCAAGAACCACGAACGCGAAGGTGAAATTATTGCTCAGGCTGGCAGGCCAGGCGCAGTAACACTCGCCACAAATATGGCCGGTCGCGGTGTAGATATTATTCTCGGCGGTAATCCGCCGGACAAAGAGCTGGCTGAGAAGACCCGCGCCGCCGGCGGCCTCTTCGTCATCGGCACCGAGCGTCACGAATCACGCCGTATCGACAATCAGCTCCGCGGACGCAGTGGACGTCAGGGTGATCCGGGTGAGACGCAGTTCTATCTTTCCACTGACGACGATCTGATGCGCATTTTTGCTGGCGAACGCCTGAAGAGGGTGATGACCACGCTCCGAATTCCTGACGATATGCCGATCGAACAGGGGACGATCACGCGCCTCATCGAATCGGCGCAGAAGAAGGTGGAAGGTTTCCACTTTGATACTCGTAAACATCTTCTCGAGTACGATGACGTTATAAATCGCCATCGCGAGGTTATCTATGGAAAAAGAAAAAAGTTGCTCGAAGCTTACGCCAGAGAGAAAAAAGGCGAAGTGACCGAAGGCGAAACGCTTCGTGGCATGGTGATGTCGATGGTGGAGGAGGAGATCGAGCAAGTAATCTCGTTCCATACGAATTCTGAGGATCAGGCAGAGTGGAATATGAAAGAGATTTCAGAAGTGGTGTCGACAATATTCCCGCTTCGTGATGAGGAAAAGCAAAAATTACTTTCATTTAGCAAACCATCCAATGAGAAGATGGAGATGGTGGATGAGCGTGAAAGGATCGTTCTATTTTTAATGGAACTTGCTAAGAAAAAATATGAAGATTTGCTCGTCAAACAAGTTAATAATAATGAGGTAATGATTGAGATCGAGAAGCAGGTTCTCCTGAAATCAATCGACAATCTTTGGGTTGATCACCTGGTGGCTATCGACTACCTCCGCACCGGGATCGGCCTGCGCGGTTATGGCCAGCGCGACCCATTGGTTGAGTACAAGCGTGAGACCTATCGCATGTTCAACGAACTTCTGAATCTTATCCAGAAGGAAGTCGTCTATACTATATATAAGATGAATATCGGCATCCAGCTCGCGCCGAGCATCATGGAGTCAGGCAATCTGCAGCTGAGAGGCGCGCAAAAAACGCTGGACGGTGATGATTTGCAGGTAAGCCAAAAGCCGGGAAAAACGATGAACGCTGACGGCAAGGAAGTCGGACGCAACGATCCGTGCCCGTGCGGGAGCGGGAAGAAATTCAAGAAATGCCATGGGGCGTAAAAAAGAAAGACCCGCCGTCAATGAAGACCGGCGGGATCGTTTTTTCTGCTCTGCTCAGGGCTTGACGTAGGCTTTCTTGCACTTCGGGCAGACCATCT
>JBBTSL010000024.1:0-10260 GCA_038064745.1 Patescibacteria group bacterium
GCCCAACCGGTAGGTGCCTGGAGCAAGTTTGACTGAATACGCGCCGGAGCTGTCGGTGGTAGCCTGCTTTTTCATACCGCCATTGACCGGGCTATTGGATCCGGCATTCCATTCCTCGATAAATAATGGAGCGTTCGCAAGCCCTGCCCCTCCCACACTCACTGTGCCGGTCAAAGTATTACACGATGCGACTGATGGGGAAATATTTTGGCTACTCTGACTGCTTCCGCTAACCGTAACCGTCGTCGAGAAACTTCCGCAAGTGTCAGACTTGCCCGGCGGCATCTGGCTTTGAACTTTCCAGACACCATTGTCCACATAGAGAGAATAACTGCCGTCCGATGAGGACTGCCCGAACACCGAATTGCCATTGCCGTCGACCGCGAATACCGGCGCGCTCGCGATACCATTGCTACTAGAGTCGAGAACTTTTCCGGAAATAGTGTATGAAGCTTTCTTCACAACTAAATCCACCGAGGTCTGCAATTTACCATCCATATAGATCTTGGTGCCGCTTTCATTGCGCACTTCAATCTGCTTGAACACCGGCGGGAGACCATCCTTAGTCACGCCAATTTGATAATTACCAAAATCAGACACCGAGAGGCTAAAGGTGCCGGACGCATTGGTGGTGCCTGCTACCGGAGTACCAAATCCTTGACGATGGAGGAATACATTCATATTGGCTAGGCCGTTCCCTGAGCCATCCTTGACCGTTCCAGTCACAACTTTATCCGCGGTAGCAAAAGTGAAGGTGACTGTGTCAGTGCTATCGTTAAACGAGACGCCGGGCGGAACATTGAAGCCGACTCCTACCGCGGGAGTTGTCGGGAGGCCACTTACGACCAGACCGATCGACGCCGGCGGCACGCCAGGTAAGGCTGACGGCATGGCAGAAGATGCTCCTTTTGGCATTGAAGGACCGACACCCATAAACCAATTGCCGTTGGCTGGTAATTTGACCGTGTAGCCACTACCGCTTGGCACACCTACCGCCGAGAGAGTTTTGACTACAAATTTACCGGGACCACCGGCGAAAATATCAATATCTCTGCCACCAAAATCCGCGATGCCCGCAAATTTAATCGTAACCGTCGCGGAGCCGTCGCCGGCGCTGGAGGGAGTAAACAACAAATATTTCGCGACCGCTTGACCGCCGCTAAGACAGACCGGCTCCGGCGACATCTGACCGAAATAATCAACACCTCCAAGCGTTGCCGAAGGGTCAGTGCCGAGGAAGTAACAGCCGTCATTTAGATTGCTAAAAACTGTACTCGTAGCAGACGTGCCATCCACCGCGGAAATTTCGCCATTGGTAAGAGTGAGACTCTTGTCCATCGGACCGCCGGGGCCACCACCGTGCAAAAACACATTGCCATTGGCGCCGCTCGTTGGCGTGCTGGTATTGACACCGGCCACCACGCTGACCGTAAGCGTATTGGTACCGCCAGCCATGATGAAGTATGGCATACTAGTCTTGCTAGCCTTCACGGTAGTGCCAGCGGCATTGGTAAGCTTGAGGCCGACCGTGTAACCACCGGTGTTTGGACCCTTCGGAATGGTTGGATTGACGATTTTTTTCAGATCAATTGTATAATTGTCGCTGGTGCCTGGCGTACCGGCGGCAACAGTGAGAGCGATCGTCACCTGCGTCGCGCTGTCAACTGTCACAACGCCGGTCACCGTCCCGGCTCCACCGCCGTTATAATCACTTGTGAATGGCGAGAAGGTATCCGCGGCGGCATTCGTCGCCACTGTCCCGGCAGGGAAAGTCAAGACGATTTTGTCAGTATTGGCGACCACTACGCCCGGATTAAATTTAATCTGGAAAACATTGGAATCAGCTCCGGCCGAAGGATTGAACGGAAACGCCATGTCCGCCTGGCCAAATGAGAACTGATCGGCGGTAAAACTGCCGAAGCCCATCGGCGTAAATACACCACCGCCAATTCCACCACCACCCATGAGGTCGGAGCTGGGCGGCGCAAACATCCCGCCGTCACCAAACGAGCCAAAGGTTAATTTACTATCCTCCACCGGACCTCCTACCGTGGTGTTCGGAAGTATATTGCCTGACATATCCGTAAGACCGGAAATAACTAAAGAGAAATTTGCCCCGCCAAAAGTAAGCCCAACTCCCGCCGCGGAGACCGAATTATCAAGCGCGTCATAAGTTAGAGAAGTCGAAGTAACTATTTTGTCTGGGCCGCCTTGAGTTAAGGCAAAGCGCAAATGGTTTAACGTACTGCTCGCGAAATTCGAATCAACCTGCGCGTCATGATTCATCGGTTCGGTAAATGAAACCTTACAGGTGTAGTCGTCACAACGAACCTCTTTGAACGCCGGCGCGACCGAATCGCCAGCTCCCGTAGTATAAGTATAGGTAGAGGTAGCAAGCGGAATGCCAGCCAGATCGGTTACCCCGGAACCAAGGGTCAGAGTGTAGACGGTGCTCGGAGCCAGCACACTGCCGGGAACTACCGAGACATTATTGGAGCCGGGATCATATTGCAAACTGACACTCGCCGCCGTAGCGCCACGATATAGAGTGATATTGGTGGTATTGATGGTGCTAAATGAAAGCTGTTCATTGAAACCAAATTGGAAAATATTATTTACCGCCACGCCGGTCGCATTGTTGGCAAGCATCGGATAGATGGTAGGCGCGGTAGCGTCCGAGGAACCGGCGACTGGGAAAGCCGAACGGAACGCGATCGCGGCTGCGTCGCCCGGCGGACGCATACTGATACCACTAGCGTTGGCCGCGGCGCCTAGCACTCTGACTTCGTAAGTGCCGGCCGAAAGAGCGCTATGAGAAATAGTAACGAATCGGCTCTCGGTAGAATCAAGCGCGACGGTTAGTCCGCTTGTCACCTCAGTATTGGCGCCATTGGTAATATTAAATAGTTTAATATTCGTGTTGGTCATGCTGGCGGTACTCATCGCTTGGTTGAACTCCACGACGATACCGGTATTCGGAGCCGCAGTAATGCCCGGCGCCGGGACCATCGACTTCACATACGGCGGCATAAATTGACCGCTGGTGCCAAAGCTTCCCATATCAAGCGTACCGCCACTGGTGGTGAAGCTGATCTTGTGTCCGCCGCCGGCGCGATTACCGGAAATGGATTGTCCGCCGGTATTTTTGACACCTTCGGTAACTACCAGCGTATAGAAAGTACTAGATGATAGAGCGCCGGTCGGAGTGAATAAAATAGCGTTTGTATCCATTGAAAATAAACTGGTACACCCTGGCGAAGTATTATTAGCGCAGAAAGTTACCGCGCCGGCGATCTTGGTGGTGCCATCATCGGTAGTCAGGTAAACATTACTGCCTGCATTGGTCGCATCCGCATCATTGATAGTGGAAGCATCCATCGTCTGATTTATGCCCATACGAAGTCCCATATTCAGTGGAACACCCTGCATGCCGTCCGGTGGGCCGGAGAACATCACCATCGGCAATCCTCCGCCACCGCCTCCGCCGCCCGACGGAGGAGCAAAGAAACAACTCCCTGGATTCAAATTCAAATTGATGCCGGTCTTATTGGCCGAGCCAATAGTTTCAAAGCGCGAATTCTTGCAATATGCCACCTTGGTGGCGGTAATATCGAAGGCGTCATAGTTAGGCAATCCAGTAATAGTATAGTTGCCGTCAGCATCGGTAGTTACTGCTGCTTTGGAATATCCGCCAGCAAAAACCTTGACGCCGACAAGTGGTGTTGTAGTACCGGAAAAATTATTAAAACTAACGGTTCCGGACATTGTGCGAAGACCAGTCTCACCGATATTGACGACAAACGGGCTTGTCTGACAATCCGTACTAGTCGCAGCGCTAGGATTGGCGCAGAATAATTTTACGTTGCCGGTAGCATCACTGGTCATTAAATAATAACGAAAAGAACTTGAGGGGGCCGGAATAGATGATGTGGGCACTGTGAATTGAAATAGTTCACTGCCTGCTACAGGAGCACTCGTAACCATCAAACTCGGGCTCCAGGTGCTAGTAGAGTAAAATAATTTGAAATAAACATTGCCTGTTGGTGTACCAAAGTCGGCTTGAGTAGTCTGATCATCATTTACAAAAGCATTTATTACTGCCGCTAACGAAGGAGCCGCGCCGTGTACCGGCGAATGGTCAATGCTTGGCGCGGACACATCGGCGACGAAATCAAAAGTAGTCGAAGCGGGTGAAGAAGAAACTAGGGAAACTTCAGCGGCGACCGTATACACCCAAGCTACATATTGCGTCGTCGTGGACAAATTAGCGCTTGCGCTATCTTTCTGCATGGACTGCATCATGGTGTTGGTCGTCTGATTAAACTGATTGGTGAACCCAAGTGGCATACAGGCGGCGCCATTGCAACCAGTAGAAAATAAAGTAGTAGTAACCAGATTTATACCACTCGTCACAATGAAAATCTGCGTATTAATATAGCCGGTCGGAGCGGTCGAGGACCGCGCCCAAGTAGCAGTAAAATCTCGACCGTCGAGGCCAAATCCGGTGGTGTCCACGTCGGACAATACAACATTACTGACCGGCGCGGCGAGGGCGTTCCCACCAAGCAAACATACCCCAAGCCCCACCATGAATAATAAACCTATTCCCCTCCAGCTTTGTATCTTCAACATATTTGAAATAATTAATAACGTCACCATTATACACCCTTTGAGAACTAGTTACAAAAAAAAGCCCCCCCCCTGTGCATAACTTCCGCCTCTGAAAAAAAATATCAGTAACCAGTGCGACAGTTACTCAGTACTACTGAAAAACTGTTTACTGAATTACTGATAACTTTATAACTTTCAACTTTCTACTTCAACTGTTCCGCAACCTCAGCAGCAAAATCTTTCTTTTCCACCGTCAATCCTTCGCCGAGTTCAAAGCGGACGTAACGTTTTATTTCGCATTTTCCATTCTCCAACATCTGCTTCACGGTTTTCTCTTCATCCTTGATGAACGGCTGTTCGAGCAGGCAAATCTCGCCGTAAAATTTCTCCAGCTTGCCTTTCAAAATATTTTCCATTATGTTAGCCGGTTTACCTTTCAGCTGTTCGGCGTAAATCGCTTTTTCCTTAGCAACCAAATCTTGATCAACCTGATCGCGGCTGAGACATTTCGGATTACTCGCGGCGACATGCATCGCGATCTCGAGGGCGAGGCCGTGATCATTGCCCGTAAGCTCAACCAGTACGCCGATCTTGGAACCGTGCAAATACATCGCAACGACTCCGTCGGTGCTGTAACGCGCGAAACGACGAACGCCGATTTTTTCTCCGATCTTGAGAGTGAGTTCGCCGACAGTTTCCGCCACGGTCTTACCGGAAGGTAACTTCGATTTCTCGAGAGCTTGCAGGTCGGCCGGATTATCGGTCAACACTGCGTCTGCGACATCCTTCGCAAACTTGATAAAATCATCACTCTTCGCGACGAAGTCGGTCTCGCTGTTTACCTCGGCGATGGCGCCTGATTTCTGATCCGAATTCACGACTGCGACCACCTTGCCATCAGCCGCAACTTTGTCGGCGCGCTTGGCCGTCTTCAAAATTCCCTTTTTTCGGAGCAGTTCAGCTGCTTTTTCATTGTCGCCACCGGCTTCCTCCAAGGAGTTTTTACAATCCATCATGCCGGCTCCCGTCTGAGCGCGGAGCTTGGCGATGTCAGAGGCAGTTATCATATGTGTAATTAGATAATCGTCACTCAAAGCGTAACGTGGGATCTAGTCCCCGCTTGGGCGGGGTCGGCCTCAAGGCCGGGGGTGGGTTCGACAACGTTGACCAACCCACCCCTACCCCGCCCGAGCGGGGAATCCAGACCCTTCGATTCCGCAGGATGACAGTTAGTAGTATTTATTAAATCGCCACTTCTTTCTTCAGCGCGCGACGTTCAGTTTTTGGAGTGGTGGCCACTGCTTTTGGCGCGGATTTCTCTGATGCGAAGACTTGCGCCTTGGCCGGTGATTTCTTTTCCATAGCGGCCGCTTCAACCTTATTCTTTTCAAATACGGCCTTACCTTCGTTGATGGCCTCTGCCACCAAACCGACAATCATCCGGATAGAATTTACAGCATCATCATTGGCGGGGATAGGATACTCAACTTTGGTCGGGTCGACATTGCTGTCGCACACCCCGATGACCGGCACCTTCACGCGCTCTGCTTCGGCCAGCGCGGTCTTCTCTACCCGGAGGTCGGCGATATAGATCGCTTCCGGGATCTTCTCGAGGTTAGTCAGACCGGATAGATAACGGTCCATTTTTTCAATTTCTTTTTTGATTGCCACTTGCTCCTTCTTCACATACTTCTCGATCTCGCCAGTCGCCATCATTTCTTTCAAACCTTTATATTTCTTCATGCGGCGTTTGAACTCTTCGAAATTTGTAATAAGTCCGCCGATCCAGCGTTCGGTGAGATATGGCATCCCGCAGCTGAGGGCGGCCGCCTTGATCGCCTCGCGCGCCTGGCGCTTGGTGCCGACAAATAAAACAACCTTGCCTTTCGCGGCGAGGTTTTTCACAAACTCAAGCGTGTGTTTTAACGCTTCCACGGTCTTGTCAAGGTCAATGACGTGAACGCCATTGCGTACCCCCATCAAATACTGGGCCATCTTCGGGTGCCAGCGTGATTTCTGGTGGCCAAAGTGCACGCCAGCCTCCAACATTTCCGTTAGACTTGGAATGTTCTGCATATGTTTTCCTTATTACTGCCTCTTAGCTCTCACCCTAGGAATGGCCCGGGGAGGAAACATATCTGCGCATATCGCAGAAATAAGCTAATGAGTGATTTAAGATAGCGCTAGAATACACTATCGATGCGAGATTGTCAAGCTTCTAATCCTCGCCCAGGTTCATTTTTTTAGTCTTTTTTTGTTCTGTTATTGGCACGATCGGTTGCTTTTTTTCCACCGGCTTGTTTCCCCCACTTGCCCTCTGCGTCGATGCCACTTCTGCCGTAACTTTCATCAAATAATTATTCGCAAAATCAATTAAATCAATTGAAGGATTACCTTCAAAAAAATCAGAAACAAAATTACCAATGCCGTGGGGAGATTTCCCCGCAAACTCCAATTTTTTCAAAAATTTTGAAACCACGGCGTTCGAAAATAATTTTTTATCATTGCTATATTTAACAATGGCCTTTAAAAAAATTTTCGGTTCCAAAGCTTTTTCCTTCTTGACGAACTCTAAAAACTGCTCGACCTGCTCCCGCCGGTCCCAGGTCGGCTCGCTTTCCGCCGCCACTTCCGACGGCTTATTTTCCTCTCCTGCCTTCCTCGCGGGGGCCGCGTCTTGCCTTGCCTGCATCAGATAATTATTACCAAAGTCAATTAAATCAATCGAGGGATTTTTCTTAAAAAAGTCAGAAACAAAATTACTGATATCATGACGCTTTTCGCCCGCATACAATTTTTCCCGAAATTCCCTAATTTCATTTTTCGAAAAATGTTTTTCGCCTTTGCTAAGTTTGTCATTGCTATATCGAACAATGGCACCAAAAAAATTCTTCAGGTTCATAAGCTTTTGCTCCGTGGCAATCTTCAGAAATTTCTCAATCTGCTCCGTCCGATCTAGGGTCGGCGCGCTTTCCTTTGGAGGATTTACCGGAACTTCTTCTTTTTTTTCTGCGCCCACTTTATTTCCCTTGTTTTTTACAGCAGTCTCTTGTCCTTGCGCTCTTTTATTTTCCATCTTTGGCGGTTTATTTCCATCACTAATGTTAACCAATTTACCTTCGGCTATACTTAGCGCGGATTGTCCAAACAATTTTGACGTATTCAAAACCGGCACATATTCAACTTCCACTTTTGGCCTCCGACCTATTGCCAAACCCACAATCGTCTCCGCATCTTTTTCAGAGAAATGTTCCCGTTTTTTTTCTTTCTTAGCGTGTGCCAATTCCATGGCGCTGCGCAGATCGTTCATACGTCCCTGCGCTCCCTTTCTAGTCCGCAAATAATCAACCAGACGATCATCTTTTTCCCATAAAACCAGCAAATCAGGCTCCTCATTCGACAGGTACTCCGCGAGAAACTCAACATTCATGCCGGGCAAAATAATAATTGCACTATCAATAAGAGAAGCCGCATTTTCATTTTCCTTGGCCCAGGCGGTAGCATTCGTCTCCGCCTCGCTGATACTTTCCTTGTTTGACCTCTTCGGCACACCTTCTCTCGGCACGTCCTCAGGCGCCGCCTCTTCCTTCGCTACCGAACGATTGGCCGACCCGGCAGCTTTTTTTAAATCCTGATCATGCAATTCATTCTCTCTCTTAACAATAATCTCATGCGCTTTCACCATGGCTCCGAGCAGTTCATTCATATACTTCTCTGCGCCTTTCCTGGTCCACAAATAATTGTGAAACCCCCGTTCTTCATCCAGTATGTCCAGCAAGTCTATTTCGTGCTCCGACAAATAGTCCGCCGTAATATCCATTCCTTTATTCGCCAGAAGTCTTACAGCATATTCGACAATGCGAATCACGTTGTCGTTCTCCATGGCCCAAGCGGCAGCACTCTCCGCCATCTCACTGATACTTTCCTCTTTTGGCCTCTTCGGTACGCCCTCTCCCGGCGCCCCACCTCCAATTACTTTTTCACTCATATACCATAATTTTAAGTACTATTAAATTATCACAACCGGCCTAGTTTGGCAACCCGTAAAACCTGAAATTGACAAAAGTGAATTTTTTTTGTATAATTCAAGCGCTATGAAACCAACCAAGGTTTTAACCTACACCGTCTTTTTTGAAAAATCTCCAGAAGGAGGCTATGTTGCTTTTG
Organism: Patescibacteria group bacterium; assembly: GCA_038064745.1. Classification (GTDB taxonomy): domain Bacteria; phylum Patescibacteriota; class Patescibacteriia; order Magasanikbacterales; family GWA2-37-8; genus JAKANM01. Next base: position 8,779 of record JBBTSL010000024.1, read on the forward strand.
TGCCAGCGTTGCCTGGTTGCGCTAGCCAAGGCGAAACTTTTGAAGAAGCTAACAAAAATATTAAAGATGCTGTCAACGGCTATCTAGCGGTGCTGCGCGAAGATAATGATGAAATTCCAATTGAGGAAAAAGAACACATCGCCTCCACCGTGATGGTATCATTGCCCGCCTAAATTTGTGACCAACCGCCTCGGACAATTAAAGCCAACCGAATTATCCAAAATTTTGGAAAAACTAGGTTTTGAGGTACGTCGTCAAACTGGCAGCCATTTAATTTTACGCCATCCTGTTTCCAAGCGTTTCGCTACGATCCCAATGCACGCTGGTGATATCAAGCGTGGTCTGTTATTTGGCATAATTAAGCAAGCGGGCCTAACTTCACATGATCTACGGGGCGCGCTTGATGAGTAATACAACGCTCTACTTGACGTTCAACTACTTTTCTGATAACATAATCACACTTTTTTCCGTTCGCCTCAGGCGAGCCGGATTCGCCTTTGGCGAAAAAATAACACTATATATATGCGACCAGATATACACCCAAACTACGTTACCGACACCAAGGTAGCCTGCGCCTGCGGTAATACCTTCGTGACCGGTAGTACGATGAAAGAAATCCGCGTTGAGCTCTGCAATCAATGCCATCCTTTCTATACCGGCAAACAGAAATTCGTTGATACCGCTCGCCGCGTTGAGAAATTCCAGGAGAAGATGGGCAAAGTTTCAGCTGTCGCCGCTGTCCGCAAAGGCAAGAAGGTCAAGAAGGTCGCCGCCGCGAAAAGACACGCCGCCAAAACCGCTGTGAAAAAGGCCAAGAAAGAAGCGCCGGCCACGACCGAGACGGCATCCGACGGAAAAGCGGAAAAATAGCTAAAAAACTAAAACGGACTTATAATATATATAGTCTGTTTTTTAATCCCCGCTCGGGCGGGGTCGGCCTCAAGGCCGGGGGTGGGTTAGCCAACGACTGACGGAAGGCCACGAACGTTTGCCAACCCACCCCTACCCCGCCCAAGCGGGGATTACGCGAAATGACAATAACACAATATTTTATGTTAAAAAAATACTCCGACCTCCTAAACAAATTCCAAAAACTCGAAGCCGCTCTGCAGGATCCGGCTACTATTAACGATGCCAACAAACTCAAAGAAACTTCGCGGGAATATACCGACCTGAAGCCGGCGGCGGAGAAAATTTCCGAACTTTCCAAACTTGAAAAAAATATTGAGGAAACAAAAGCAATGGCGCTGTCCGATGGAGATATGAAAGATCTGGCCGAGGCGGAGCTCACCGAGCAGGAAAACCAAAAATCAGAATTGGAAAAAGCCATCCAAGAAATCACGAGGCCAAAAGATCCACTCGATAAGAAAAATGTCATCGTCGAAATCCGTGCCGCGGCGGGCGGAGATGAGTCCGCTCTCTTTGCCGCTGAGCTATTTCGCATGTACAGCAAATATGCAGAAGGAAAAGGTTGGAAGATGA
>JBBTSL010000025.1:0-8980 GCA_038064745.1 Patescibacteria group bacterium
TAACGACAGGGCTATTAAATTGGCCAGACTCCTTAAGTAAGATATGCTACTTCTGACACAGTATGTAGCGCGCCATGAGTTGGGGCCGCTTCAGCAGTATCTGACACTTGATGACGTGCTAGCGGGAGCGGAGAAAGTTCTTAAAGGCCTGGCGGTAGCTACCAAACCGCCGCGGTCACTCAGCGGTTTTCGTTTTTATAAGGTACGCATCGGCGCTCTACAGAGCGCCCGGATGATAGTGTTTGTATTGTTGGGAAATGAAAAGGTGGTACCACTTATTATTCGCCTTAAAAAAGATAAACTGTTCGGCGCCAATATGGCTATGAATAACCCGGCGCTTGTTAGGCAGTTGAATAGTAATTTAGACCGTGTCCTCATAGATATTGAGCAAAAGCAATATCAGGAGTTTGATGTGTAGTCGCACCCGCCAAGAGCTTAATTAAATTTCCGGCAGACGATTGAGTTTTTATTGCTCTAGAGCAGCCCAAGGTAGACTGCTTTTTTTGTTTTTAACGAACTACGTTAAATTGTGGCGATTCCTTAAAAAGAGTATAATTAACAATATGAAAAATATATTCAATAACTTACTTGCGTGGCCTATGAAAAAATCATTCATTTTTGGTTTATTTTTAATCTTAGCTGGCCTTACGCTTGGCGTCGCCGATATTGCAAAAGCAGCGACCGTGCCCTCAGTAATCTATACCTACAAATCGTCGCTAGAAGACATTACATGCAACGGTAGTATCTGTGTCGCGGTTGGTAATAATGTAATACTGCGCTCTACCAATAAGGGAGTAACCTGGAAAGTCGTTTTAGCAAAAAAACTTTCCACTCCCAATGACGGATCAAATCTGAAAGATGTCGATTGCGCTGACAATATTTGTGTTGCCGTGGGTTCTGGGGCTCTGATGGTAAGGAGCACTGACAGCGGTAAGACCTGGAAAATTATTAATAATTTTTTGGTCGCGTTAAATGCAGACTCCTTTACCAGCGATCTCTCCGGCGTGGACTGCCTAAATAAAAATATCTGCTATGCGGTCGGACGAAATTTTCATCACGGCGGTGACATTACAAAATTTGAACTGGCATACGGATCGGTCATCCTGAAAACAACGGACGGTGGGTTAACTTGGAATGTCGCAAGAAGGCAAAAAGAAACCGCGAGTTTGGCTTATAATTATTCAAATCTTTTGCCAACTTCCAATCCTGATATGTACGAGAAATTATACACCGCTAGCGAGGAGCCGGCGCTGGTCACGATGAAAAAGATAGCCTGCAAAAATGAAATGGAATGTTACGGCATCGGAGCGCAAAGATCCATCTTGCGCACGAATGATGGCTGGCAAACTGTCACTTTGCAACAATTTAAAATTGATAATCCGGTGAAAGTTTATACCAATGGTCCTGACGATCCCAGCAGCTTTGGATATGCAGTGGAACAGAATATAGTAAGCGTTCCTCAAAAAGTATCACGATACAACTTTACGGGTATTGGGTTTTCTGGAGATGGTGGAGTCATAGTCGAAGATATGGGAGACGGCAATCATTATATTTATAAATCAATGGACAATGGTATTACTTGGCAAAGTATAAACGTCCCCTTAGCGCAATCTTCCAGAAATGGTGGCGGACAACTGACTTGCTATAAACAAGCTTGTGTTATTGTCGCGCAAAATATACCCGCCAAAAAAATAGACATTCTTACAAGCTTGAATAAAGGCGATACTTGGACAGCCAAGACATACAAAAAAAGAGCTTCTATAAACGGGGTCGCCTGTGTAGATATGAAAAATTGTTTTGCGGTCGGAGATACGATTCCAAGAGGAGTAATTATAAAAGTCAGATAAAATTATAGGTTATTACCACAGAAGGCAGTTCACGTTGGACTGCTTTTTTGTTTCTCTGTCATTGACAAAACTAAATTTTCATGGTAAAAATTGCCCAGCAGTTAACCTCAACTGGAGAAATAGATCATGGAAGATGAAAGCAATCTGGTGCCGGTCGAGTCAGAGCAGCTGGAGCGCCTTACTGTTCTCGGCCAAGCTGTCGCCGATTTGATTAATCGGCCCACCGAGCAGGAGGCGCTTCGAGGGTTGCACGATCTCGTTGGTCGAGCCGATGTTTCGGAGGATCAGGTGAGGCTCATCTACGGCCTGATTGAATACAATTTCCGGCCGCAACAGTCGAATCGGACGAAGACCAAAGGGAAGCGAAACAAGAGGCGTCGTTAAATCCGGTAGGCGCCCACCTTGACAAGTGGTCAAAAAAGGAGTACAATAAGCCGTTGTCCATTCCGGACAACAGTGAAAAAAAGGGAGACATCAAGATGATGAAGGGGATGCAGAACAAGGCGCGCGGTGCGGGCATGACGGACGACCAGAGGCTGGAGCGGTTGAGGAAGGCGGCTCGGAAAGCCGCGGCCAAGAAGAAGGTCAACGAGGCCTTCGATCGAGGGCTCATCAGTTTGGTCCCGGAGGACTGGGAGTCGCACGTGGTCGACGGCGAAGTCGGCATTCTCGCTCCCGAGGAGTACTTGTCGCGGTTGCGCTCCGCCCACATCGCGTACGAAGGCGAGTAGCGACCACCACGCTCTTTCAACACTGCCGCAGGGGACTAAATATCCCCTGCGGCAAATACAAAAAAACGTCAGCAATCACTGGCGTTTTTTTGTATTGAAAAGGCCCTGGAAGTGTCTGACAGTAGGAATGAAGCGAAGGAGGGGGCGCTTCATCCACGTGCCAAACACTTTCAGAGCCTTTAGGATGAGATGATTATACCAATTTTCGTATTTCTGTCAAGGGGCGATTTAGACTTTAGCTAATTCGACAATCTTCTTGAAGATGGCGGATTGCTGAACAGCGAGCTGTGACAAAACTTTTCGGTCAATAGTGATATTTTTGGCTTTGAGAAGCCCCATCAATTTGCTATAGCTGATGTCGAGCTGTCTCGCGGCGGCGTTGATACGAACTTGCCAGAGACTGCGATTGACGCGTTTCTTCTGCTTGCGTCCGGCGAAAGCGTATTGCCCGGCTTTGTAGCCGGCGATTTTCGCAACCTTGATTTTCGATTTGCGTCCCCACATGAAACCGCGCGTGTGTTTCAGAATTCCGCGGCGGCGTTTCGAGTGCTGTAGACCACCTTTGATGCGTGTCATATTTTAGGAGTAAGGTAAATTACGGTGCATGATAAAGTTTAGGGTCTTGCTCATGACGATATCGGACTTTTTGTTGGTGCCGGTATTGCCGCTTTCTTTGGCATTGAAATGATTCTGGCCGGCCGTGCGTTTAATTATCTTGCCGGTCTTGGTTCGTTTGAATCTTTTGGCGGTCGCTTTGTGGGTTTTGAGCTTGGGCATATTATATAGGTGAGTAAGAAATAAGCGGTAAGAAATAAGCAATTTGTTCTTATTTCTTATTAACTTATTCCTTATTTCTAACTCTTGGCTATAATCGCCGTCACTTTATTAGCTTGTTTCTCGACATCTTGTTCCCAGCGGATCGGTACGATCGCGTTGATGTCGGCAACCATTTTCTTGATCATTTCGGAAGCGCGTCCAAATTGTTGCATTTCTCGTCCGCGAAGCAGTAATTCGATCTTGGCCTTGTTGCCATCGTTCAGAAATTTTAAAGCTTGATTTTTTCTGATTTCCAAATCATGTTCTCCGATTCTGAGTGAAATTCTCACGCCCTTGAGCTCAACTATGTGCTGGTGCGCTTTCTGCAGACGCGCTTCCTTCTCTTGGTTGTAGCGGAACTGTCCGAAATCAATAAACTTCGCTACCGGCGGAGTGGTGATAGGATTAATCTCTACCAGGTCGAGCCCCTGTTCACGAGCGAGCAGCAGCGCCTTGCCGGTCACCATCACGCCGAGGTTACTGCCGTCTTTCGCGAGTACCATTAAATTGGGGGCGGTAATTCCCTCGTTGATTGCATAGGTCTTTTTTGGTTCTTCTTTTTTTCCTCGATGTGATATTCGCATACGAATTAGTTCATCAAGTTATAAAGTTATAAAGTTATAAAGTTTCGAACGGCGACCTTGATAACTTTATAACTTGAAAACTTTATAACTCGCGCGCAAAGCGCGCCGTGGAAGTGGCGAGAGTCGAACTCGCGTCCAGAAGACGCTTCCCACACCTTCTACCTATATAGCTTCCTTGATATTGTGACCTATTCCTAATAAGAAAGCGAAAGAGAATAGGCGAGCCTGAAGTAATTTCACTTCCGAAACGTTCAGGCGAACCCTCGGAAATTACACTCAGTGAAGTTACACCGCGTTGCATTTACTGAGTATCGATGCAGGCGATGCCCTGCGAAATAAATCACAGGGGAACCGACTAGGCCGTTAAGCCATTGCCGGGGCAAAGGTGCTGAAAGCGTTAGCTACAGCAGACTTTACTTTTGATAACAAGTTTGCACTTATTAAGTTGCTCCAGGGTATTTACGAGGCTTCGGAGCCGCCTCGATAGGCAAATGTACGAAACTATCCCTGTCAAAACCGGTCACTCCCGGTAGATAGATCTAGAGTCGATCTTTTAATGTGCGTCGGATTTCTCTCTGGATGTCCCTCTTTTTCAAATCTTCTTTTTTGTTGTAGAGGTGTTTTCCGCGAGCTACAGCAATTTCAACTTTGATAAGACGGTCTTTACTATACACTTTCAGGGGCACTATTGTCAAGCCCTTCTCCTCGGATTTACCGCGCAAGTAATTGATTTCGCGTTTGTGCAGGAGGAGGGTCCGGCTATGGGTCGGATCGTAGCCTGGAAGCGGGCCGGCCGCGGGGTAAGGCGAAATGTTGGCATTGGTAAGCAGAGCCTTCCGACCGTGGAAAGTTACGAACGCGCCTTTCAGGCTCATGTGTCCATCTCGGATTGACTTCACCTCCTGGCCAGTTAGCGAAATGCCGGCGGTTAACTTTTCCAGGATTTCGTAATCGAAGTGGGCTTTTTTGTTTTCGGCGAGAGGGTCCATAATATCTTTTTAACAACTCAAGTCTATCACGAAAATCGTTTATATCAAATTATTTTTTTGCGGAAGTAGATATTTGACAACTCCATATTTTCATGTCAGGCTGATTGGAGTCTCAAGAAAAAAATCGCGCATCCGTGGCGGGTGTGTGATAAAAATAACCCGAACCAGGAGCAGAACATGAAAATCAGCAAGGTTAAGTTGGACAAGTCGCTGGCGGTCGCCTTCACGCCTCTGAGGGATTACATCGTCGCCAATTCCGTGAACCCGGAGCTGGCAAAAAAGTGCATGGCGGAAGTTCTGCAACTTGCCACCAGAGCAAATTCAAGGCCTTTTCAGTTCGGCTCGATCGAGGCTCTCCCCGGCAATGAGATGCTTCAGGCCTATTCGCTTGCTACTTCGAAAAAGGTGACTAGGCTCAGTCCGATTTTGGTGTCAAATTCGTCCCCCAAAAACGTCCGCCAACTCAAGAAGATACTCAAAAAAGTTCACCGCAGTAGCCTTGGCAAAGGCATTTTTGGTAACTTTTGGTGGAGAATTCATGATTCTCACGGGGTTCAATTTCCTGCCGGTTTGCTGGACCACTTCACAGCTGTCATCGGCGGGAGGATTCTGGCAACTGTTGGCAAAAACCTTGTGGCAGATCTCGACAAGGTTTTGTGGGCCCGTCTCGTAGTCAGTCTCGCGACTAGTCTACGGGTCAGCCTCTATTACTTTCTTCGCTTAGCCTTGGTTGGAGATGTCGAGAGGGCAGGGCGGTTCGACCCACTCATGAGACAGCTCTCCGAAGGCTACTTCCCCCTCGCCACCATGCCGGATGATCCGAAGAAGCTCATCGTCCTCGTGGCCTAGCGCCACGTCCACCCCCGCGTTTGCGCTAGTATGCAGACGCGGGGTAAACTTTTTTAGAATGAAAATCGAATAAAAGCTATTGCCACCAGCTAGTTAAAATGGTAAAATCACACTACTTGTGGTAAGTAATTATTATTCACAATGCTCGCCTTGTATATATGAAAATTAGAAACTGTATATTGGTTGGACTTGACAAGCAGGTGATTTTCTCGTACTATACACACTAGCTAAAATCACCCACCCTGACCCCGTAAGGGGCACGGTGGGGTTTTATTTTTATCCGTATGGCGAACCCCGAACAACGAGTTGCAGTTTTCATTGATGGAGGTAATTTTTACTTTAAGCTCAAGGAACTTGGTATTAAAAATATTTCCCATTTTGGTTATAGGCAGCTAGCTGAATGGTTGGCGCGAGATCGGAAGGTTGCGTACGCTGGGTACTATGTCGGCGTCGTGCGTGCCAAGTCAAATGATGTGAAAGGACAAAAGTTACGAGCAGGACAAGTAAATCTTTTTAATTTTTTACGGTCTAAAGAACAGCTTTTTGAAATACGCCAAGGATATTTGATGAAAAGCGATGGTGTGTATCACGAAAAAGGCGTTGATGTACAGTTGGCAGTAGATTTATTAGTTGGTGCCTATGACAACACTTACGACACGGCCATTTTGCTATCTTCTGATACCGACCTTATTCCGGCGGTCAAAAAAGTAAAGGAACTGGGCAAATCAGTGGAGTATATTGGCTTTGCCCATCATCCAACGATTGCTCTGCAAACACGGGCAACATTATCACGGCTTTTGATAAAAGAAGAAATTGAGCCGTTTGTAGCGAAGGAACAGATGCGGTAGGGATTTAACTTTCTTTGGCTACTCAGACACCCGAATGATTGCTTTACATAAAAAACCACGATATACTTGCTCTATTATTTATGATCGAAAATAGATTAATCTCCCTACACCCAAAGCTGGCGGCGACGGCTGATTTTTTTGTTTCAATTGTTTTTCTGTGGTTGCTATCGCGAATTGAAACCGTCCAGATGACTGCGGTCTGGTTCGCGGCACGGATCGGCTGGTGGATTTTCTTAACGCAAATAATGTATTATCCGCCTTACCTCGATCGTTTCCGGCATTTGGTTTCTCTATTCATCGCCAACGCCGGCGTTTTGCCATTTTTGATTTTTGCCGACCCGTCGAATATTTTGTACGCGCGCCTCGCGACGATAATTTTGTCGTTCGTGAGTTTCTATCTTGTGCCGGCCGAGGGCGACAGTCTGTCAGTTATGGAGAAGCCGCATCGCCGTTGGAAATTTTTCATGTCGCTATTTGGCGTCGCCGGGATTTGGCTGACTCTACAGGCGTTAGTTGCCTTCCAGGTTATTACCGGGTACTGGACACTGGGCGCGATTGCCGGAGCGTCATTTCTGACCGCCGCCATCAGCGCTCTGGAGTGGGATGAGTATGGGGTGAAATCCAAGGGGCTAAAATTTTTCGTTTTGTTATTTTTAATTTTTCTTACCATTGCGGAAATCGGCGGGATAGTGTATCTTTGGCCGGTTGGATATTTTGTAAGCAGTTTCTTCATAACCTGGGTCTGGTTTTTGGTTTGGCTGTTGTTCAGGTTTGATCTCTCGGAGACAGGCATCGATTGGCCGCGTCAGAGATTTTTCTTGATTTCGAATTTAATTTTGATGGTTGCGTTTCTTACATTTGTTGTTCGTTGGAAATAATTGTCATTCCGAAAAATCCCCGCTTGGGCGGGGTCGGCCTCAAGGCCGGGGGTGGGTTCGACAACGTTGACCAACCCACCCCTACCCCGCCCGAGCGGGGAATCCAATGTTGGGATGACAAACCGTTTTGAAATTGGAAATTAGGATTTTGATATTTTCACTTATGTTCCCCCCACACCTCCCCCCACCATTCTCAAATATAAGAAATCATCAGCAATTTGAAAGATTGAAGATAATTCTAGTTGCGACATTTTTCGGGTTGCTTGCCGGGCTTTCCGGGGCGTCAATGTTGCTCGGGTGGATTTGGCCGCTGACGGGCGGAGGAGATAATTTTTTCCTGTCGCGTTCCTCATCCGGTGTCCCACGAGAGCAGCTCCAGGCGCGCGCTCAGGCGAAGATTGCCGATGAAATCTTCACTATTTATCAGAAGGCGACCGTCCTCGGAGCGGCCCGTTATTTTTCCGAGCTCGACAAAGTGGCTGACGCTGTCATGGGAGTTACCTCAGGCTGGGTAGTCGCTTATGCTCCGAATTTTGTCGGCTTGAATAAAGAGTGGGTCGCTGTAGCAGAGAATGGCTCGCTATATAATGTGAGCCGCCCACTGTTTGATCGCCGGACCGGATTATTATATTTGAAACTTAGTCGCGCCGGCGTTAGCGACCAGCAATTCCGGGTCGTAAACTTCAATTCCGGCCTCAAACAATATGACGAGGTGTTTGTTTTTCAGGATGGACAATGGCACAGTACGATGGTCACGGGGCAGTCGAGAGATGTGGCGGCCAGCCATCTTGATTCGGTATTGACGCCGGCCTATAGCCTGAATGATAAATTTCGAACCGGCTCCGTGGTGATAGATGTCGGCGGAAATTTAATCGGATTTGTGAATGATCATTCGGTATTAACGACGTTAACGGTCGAGGATTATTTCTTAAATGGGATTGAAAATAAAAAAGTGCTTACTTATCGCAGCTTCGGAGTGGAGGGGTGTTATACCGATGAGAAGTTGCTGGTGATGAACGATGAGAAACTTACCGGCTTTATCGTGAATCGGGTTCTTGCGAACAAACAGTTTTTTCAAAAAGGGGACATCATCCTGAAAGTTGATGGCCGCCCGGCGGATAGAACTAATGTTTGGAATAGTCTTCTGAATTCGAGTGTACGCGTCAGTATTTGGAGAAATGGGAAGGTGATTGAGAGTTCAGTTAGTGTGGTTGAATTATAGTTTTAATCCCCGCTAGGGCGGGGTAGGGGTGGGTTGGTTTTTATACTTTTTTTGTTATTGTTTCACTCCCTCCCCTAGAAGCGGGAGGGGCAGGAGAGGGGTTTCGTTGGACCGTTCGAAGTAAGCGCGAAAACCCCCATCCTCGCCTTCCCCGCTCCTAGGGGGAAGGGGAATCGGCGCGATTGCGTGCGGTAACCCCATTGACAAATGGGTGTT